>JBBSWY010000056.1:0-7293 GCA_038046045.1 Nanobdellota archaeon | reverse complement strand
CTTTTGTCAGTGCTGAAATCAGCGTTTTGAATCAAATTGAACAATTATATAATATAAATGAGAGAGTTCCATTAAAAGTTGCTGTTAGTTATACTGAAGAAATCGATGGTTCTGTTAAGTCGAGTATAATATGCGACAATGCAAACGTAGATTATTTTGTTACCCCATTTTATTTAAAAACAAGCCCCCAAGAAATCACGATTCCGGAATTAAAATTGACGAAGAACATGCTTGGAAAATGTTCTTTAGAGGTTTCTTTAAGCGATGATATAGGAACTTTATTGGATAAGAAAGTAGCAAGTATATTTGAAGTTAGCCAAGATTTGATATTAACTGTGAATATAAATAAGAATGAATTTTCTCCAGGCAATGAATTAAAAATTGATGGTGATGTTAAAAATATTAGAGGAGAATTACTTAAAACAGGAGTAGTTAAAATTTCCTTAGATAATCAAAGTTTTAATGCAGAATTAAGAGATGGTAAATTCTCTTATAGCTATAACCTTGCTTCAGATATTAAATCAAATGCACATTTATTAAGGATAAGTTTAGAAGATGGTTATGGAAATAAAGCAAGCAAGGAATTTAGTATATTTATAATCCCAAAACCAGCTTCATTAAAGTTATTATTAAATAAAATAGATTTCTTGCCTGAAGAAAAGATTAACATAGAATCTTTGCTTTATGACCAGGCAAATGATTTAATTGAAAATGAAGCTGAAATTAAGGTTTATGATCCGGAAGAAAAGTTAGTCAGACAAGGAAAGTATAAATTAGATTTCACACTAGATCAATATGCACCACCCGGAAATTGGTTGATTAAAGCAAGTACAGATGATTTCAAGATACAAAGCAGTTTTAGTGTTGCCGTAGTTAAAAAAGTGCAGGTTTATGTTGAAGATGGTGTTGTTTATGTAAAGAATGTCGGGAATGTTCCATATGATGATGAAGTCGAGGTAAGTGCAATTGGCGAAGATGGAAGAGAATTTACAAAAAGAATTAAAATTGATCCTAAAGAATCTAGAATAATTAAATTAAGTGATGAACTAAAAGAAGGACAATATAATTTAGATGTTTTATCAAATAATGAAAAGAATTCATTTGAAAATATTCAAGTTCCTAAGAGAAATGATTTGCTTTTCTTAACAGGAGAAATAATAAGCACTGCTGGAAATAAGTTAATAGACCAGCCTTATTTGATTGTTTTAATTATTTTAGCTGTAACTTTATTTGCATACTATAGAGTTAAAAGTAAAAAAACAAGACAATTTATGAAAGAGAAAGAAATGCAGCTTGGTTACAATAGAGCAAGGGAGATAGAACAACAAAAAATCAAAAAAGGAATAAAGCCAAGAAGATTTAACATTGATGAAAAAGAAGCTAAGGACTTTACAAATAGAATGTTAAGGGGTATAAAACAACAGGATGGTAAAGATAAATTTAAAGACGATGATGAATCAAATCTTTCTTCAATGTTTAAATAATCTTTCTTTCAATTTTGATAAAAAACTTTTACTTAGTTCTTTAGTTTTTTCTTCAATTTTGGGAATATTTTTTGCTAACGGTAATAAGGAATAATCTTTAATTTTGTTTCCATATTTATCGTGAAAAGTAAATGTTTGAAGATCATATCTTTTTTTTACATTTGGATTTTTCTCATTGCTATACCCTAAGGTAATAATCGCGTAAACTTCTATACTTTCAGGAATTTCTAACTCGCGTTTAACCATATTATCATCAAAAGCACCAACCCAGCAACTTGCTAATCCTGAATTTGTTGCAAGCAATAAAATATTTTCAATAAAAGCAGCGCAATCCTGTTTACTATATAATTCACCTTTAACCTTATAGAATTTTTTAACATAATCTTCATTTCCACAAACAACTAGGTGTACGGGAGCTTGGTTCATCCAGCTTTGATTTAAAGATGCAATGCTCAAGGATTTGCGTTTTTCTTTATTTTTAACAACAATAACATGCCATGGCTGTAAATTCCCGGCACTAGGGGCAAAACCAGCATAATCTATCATCTTTACTATATCTTTATCATAAACATCTTTATTTAGATAAGCCCTACAAGAATATCTGTTCTGCAAGATTTCAAATAAATCCATTTCAAAAACTTTAAATGCTGGTAAATATTTAAACCTTGCTATGAACTATTCTGAGCTAGTTAAGGTTTATTTAGAGCTTGAGAAAACAACGAAAAGGCTTGAAAAAACCGAGATTATTGCAAATTTCTTAAAACATATTTCAAAAGATGAAATCAAAGATGTCATTCATTTATTAAAGGGAAAAATATTTGCAGATTATGACGAACGTAAAATTGGAATGAGTTCTAGATTAGTTTTAAAGGTTATTTCAAGTTCAACTGGAAATTCTGTAAATGAGGTTGAAAAATTATGGAAAGAAACAGGTGATTTGGGAAAAGTTGCTGAAATATTAATTGGAAAAAGAAAACAAATGACCCTTGCAAGAAAAGATTTAACAATAAAAAAAGTTAGTGAGAATATTAAAAGATTATCTGAGTTTCAAGGCCAAGGCACCGTAGAGAAAAAAGTTAATTTAATTGTCGAGTTATTAAATTCAAGTAATCCAGAAGAAGCTCGTTTCATTATTGGAACTATTTTAGAAGAGTTAAGAATTGGAGTTGCTGCAGGAGTTGTAAGAGATGCTTTAGCTAAATTATTTAACATTGATGTTGAGGAAATCGAAAAAAGCTATAATTTAACAACAGATTACGGTGAAGTTGCTGAATTATTAAAAGAACATGGCGCAAAAGGATTAGAAAAGGTTTCTCTTAAGCCGGGAATTCCAATTAAATCAATGTTATCGGTTTTATCAGAAGATGTTGAAGAGGCATTTGAAGCTTTAGGAAAACCAGCACAATTTGAATATAAATTAGATGGATTTAGAGTTCAGATTCATAAAGATAAAGACATTAAAATATTTACTAGAAATTTAGAAAATGTTACAAAGCAATTTCCAGACATTGTAAAATATGTTAAGGAAAATATCAAAGCAAAAAATTTTATTTTAGATGGAGAAGCCGTAGCATATGATGTAAAAACAAAAAAACATTTGCCATTTCAAAAGATTTCCCAAAGAATTAAAAGAAAATATGATATTTATGACATGGTTAAGAAATTTCCAGTTGAATTAAATTTATTTGATGTTGTTTATTGCAATGGGCGTAGCTTAATTAACGATAAATTAATTAAAAGACGCGAGATTTTAGAAGCGATTACAAAACAAAGCAAAGGAAAAATAGTTTTAACGAAAAAATTAATCACAGAGGATGTTAAGAAAGCTTCTAAGTTTTTTAAGGAAGCTTTAGAAGATGGAAATGAAGGAGTAATGATTAAAAATATTAATTCAGAATATGTTTCAGGAAGATATGTTAATGGCTGGATGAAACTAAAGAATATCCTTGAACCTTTAGATTTAGTTGTAATAAAAGCAGAGTATGGGAACGGTAAAAGAGCTAAATGGATTACAAGTTATACTGTTGCTTGCAAATCTGGAAATGAATTACTTGAAGTTGGAAAAGTTAGTACAGGAGTTAAGGAAAAAGGAGAGGATTTAACTTATAATGAGATGACTAAAATGCTTAAACCTTTAATAATATATGAAAAGGGAAAGGAAATAACAGTAAAACCCAAGATAATAATTGAAGTTGGTTATGAAGAAATACAAAAATCTCCTAGTTATTCTTCAGGTTATGCTTTAAGATTTCCAAGAGTATTAAGATTAAGGAATAAAGAAAAAAACCTGGCAAATATAAATACAATTAAAGACGTAGAGAAAATATATAATTCTCAACGTGGAAAGAAATTGTAGTGTAATGAGTATACATAAAAACAACAATCTTTATATATAAGCAAGTTTTCCTAGTAAGAAGTAATAACTATAATATACTCAATAATAATAAAAAAGAGGGGGTAAAGTTCCTGGGAGGGAAATTTAAATGATTGTAAAAGAGGACTTTTTAAACAAATTACGTCAATATTTTGGTTTAAATTTATATGAAGCTAAAATCTGGACAGCTTTGCTTTCTCGTGGTGTTTCTACAGCAGGTGAACTTGCTGATATCGGAAATGTTCCTAGGTCAAGGGCATATGATATTCTTGAATCATTAGAAAAAAAGGGATTTGTTTTAATGAAGTTAGGAAAACCAATTAAGTATATTGCAGTTGATCCTAAAGAAGTTATTATTCGCGTTCAAAAGTTAATGAGAGAAAATGCAGAAGATCATGTTAAGAGATTAGATGAAATGAAAGGCACGGACTTACATAAAGAACTTGAGTTATTACATAAACAAGGTATAGAATTTATTGAGCCAACTGATTTAAGTGGGGCTATAAGAGGAAGGCATAATATTTATTCTCATTTAGATTTAATGGTAAGGGGTGCTGAAAAAAGTGTTACATTAATGACAACAGCTAAAGGATTAATAAGAAAAGCAGAAGCCCTTAAACCTGTATTTGAAAAATTAAAAAGAAAGGGTGTTAAGATTAGAATAGCTGCACCAATAACAAAAGAAAGTATGCAAGTTGCAAAAGAATTAAGTAAAGTAGCTGAAGTAAGGCATGTCGATAAACTTGGATCAAGATTTTGTGTTGTTGATGGCAAAGATTTAACGTTTATGTTAATGCATGATGACAATGTACATCCAAGTTATGATGTTGGAGTTTGGGTAAGTACACCTTATTTTGCAGGTGCATTAGAAAGTATGTTTGATGTGGCTTGGAAAGATATGAAACCGGTTAATTCAGTTAAAACTTAATTTTTTATTTTATCTTCTCCATTTATTTATCCAGTTGTCAAATTTAAAATATAATAAAATACTTCCCGTTAAAGTTCCTATTATACCAAACATTTGATCTAATTTTGTGTCTAAATTTATGTCTTGAAAGTAATCAGAATACATTTGTGTTCCAAATATTTTATCTCCGTAAATCTGGAACTGTTCCCATAATACAACTCCAAAAATCATTACGAAGATAAATGCAAATATCGCAACTTTTTGTTTCTTAATTTCTTTTCCGGTTATCTTATTTTTAATAATATAATATAAAATTCCGAACATTATTGTATAAATTAAAGTATTTATAAGATGATTAAAACTATCAAAGTCAATTGGTAATTTTTTTAATCCTAATGTTAATCCAGCTCCGGTATAAAGGGAGATTAAGGCTAAAAATTCAAATAAATAAACTAAATTTTTATTATATTTATGATTTATCCATCTTATTTTATATAAATTTCTAGGAAGTAGCATTAAAAATGGTGTAAGAAAAATCCAAATAAAAGCCAAGAAATAATCTTTTTGGATTAATTTTATTATTCCTAGTATAAATATCGCTAAAATTGAAATGTTATAGATTAACCTTAATAATTTCATGATATTAGTTAAATAATTAGTTTTATAAATCTTATTTTAAACTAAGCAATTATGAAAAAAGTCGAGCATATTAAAATTACAAAGAATATGAAAGTTAATGATCTTATTCTTGCAATGGGTAAAGCAGGAGTAATGCAAGCTGGCAAATTAGCTCTTGCCGTAGATATTTTAGAAGAAGCAATTAAAGATAAAGAATGTAAATTATTTTTCGGATTAGCTGGAGCAATGGTGCCTGGAGGAATGAAACAAATTATCTTAGATATGATTGAAGAAAAATGGATAGATGTTATGGTAACTACAGGTGCAAATTTAACGCATGATTTAGGAGAGTCTTTAGGTTATTCACATTATCAAGGCAATGAAAATATGGATGATGCTGAGTTAAGAAAACAAGGTTATAATAGAATTTATAATAGTTTAATGCCAAATGATATTTATATTGGTTTGGAAAAATTTATCAAAGAAAATTTTAATGAATTAAGCAAAGCTAAAAATATTAGAGAATTTTTAAATATATTGGGAAAATTATCTCCAAAAAATACAATTGTAAATTCTTGTTATAGAAATAATATTCCTTTATTCTGTCCTGCATTAGCTGATTCTGGAATTGGTTTAATGATATGGGGACAAATAGCTCAGGGAAAAACAACAAATGTAAATGCTTTTGATGATTTAAAAGAAATTCTTGATATTGCATGGATTTCAAAAAAATCTGCTGTGTTTTATCTCGGTGGCGGAGTTCCAAAAAATTATATCCAACAAGCAATGCAATTAGCCCCGCAAAAAGCCCTATATGGTGTACAGATTACAATGGACAGAGAAGAAAGTGGGGGAAGTTCTGGTGCTAAATTAAAAGAAGGAATAAGCTGGGATAAAATGAATGAAAAAGCTAAATTTGTTGATGTACAAGTTGATTCAACTATTGCTTTGCCTTTAATTACTGCTGCGTTAAAAGATAGATTTAAATATTAATTTAGTTTTTAAGAATGAAAGGTGCTTTACATATGAAAAAGGGTAAAGACAAAAAGAAGAAAAAAGAATATTACGATAAAAAGGAATACTACGAAAAAGAAGACGAAGAAGAAACAGATGATGATGAGTGGTAATTATTTTAGAAATTTTGGTATAAACTTCTTCTCATCTGGATTAAATTTACTTATTTCTTTTATTTTTAAAGGTGTTACAATTCTTGAAGATAATGTATTTAATGAGTAAGGTAATTTTATTAATCGAATTCTGCCATAACTCACCCAAGGATCAATTGCATATTTTTTAAATTTATTATTTAATTTTTTTCTTTCATCTAAACCTAACTTGTAAGCTTTTTTATCTAAAACATGTACATGACAACCTCTTCCTGAGTAAACTATTTCAACCTTATTAAATTTCTTTTTTAATTCCTTGTAAATTTTATAACCATCTTCTATTGTCATTTTTGAACATACTTTGCAAAATTTGGGAAAGAATTTTTTACCACAAGAAGGACAATTAATGTTTTCAGGATCAACATCAAAGGCTAATTCTTGGCCAAAGAAATTTTTTGAATAAGGAGCATTTTTGAAATTAAAATTTTTTAAACATTTCCAAGGATTTTTGTAAATATTTCTATCATAATAAACATCTTCTGGTAAATGTTTTATTAATTTCTTCTTTAATTCTTTTAAATTCATATAAGGTTTAAAGAAAATTAATTTTTTTAATTTATTCTTATCTTTTATGATTTTAGTTTCACTTCCAGCATCAATTACAAAGAATTGTGGTTTATATGGAAGTTTTTTTAACCAGGAAGCAACTTTTTTTAAATCAAATTCTTTTTTATAAAATTTCTCTCTATCTTTTAATGAACTTTGTTTAAACATTACTAAATGAGAAGAAAAAGAAGTTTAAAT
>JBBSWY010000055.1:0-8913 GCA_038046045.1 Nanobdellota archaeon | reverse complement strand
ACTTGAAAATTCGTATCATCTCTTTTCTGTTCTAATTCTTTCTCAATTTTTTTTTGTAATTCTGGAATATTTGAACTTGATTTAGCCTGTGCTATAATTGCATCAACATGATCTGGTTCATCAAAAATTTCACGGGCTGTTTCTATAGGAATGTTTATTTGATTGTCATCTTGCGAATTTCCTATTTCCTTTAATATTCCAACGATCTTAAAATCATGTTTATTAATTTCAATCTTACTTCCTATTCTTAATTCTTTAGAAAACATTTCTTTTGCAGCCCTTGCACCTAAAATAGCTGAAAACTTTTCATTTTCTCTTATTACCCTTCCTTCTTTTAACTCAATTCCAGAATCACTATAAAATTCTTCATAATTTTTAGATGGTACAGCACTAATAAAAGTAAATCCTGTTTCTTTATTGCTCTTCACTTCTGTTTGTCTAAATAATGCAGGAATCACATATTTAAATCCAGAGATTTTTTCTACAGTTTCAACGTCTTTGGTTGTTAAACCTTGTGACGACGTCCCAGGACCCTGAAATCCTCTTGAAGAAATTAAAATTTTATTTGCTCCAAAAGTTTCAAATTGTTCTTGTATGGTATTTTCTAAGCCACGAGAGATTGTAATTAAAGAAATTATGGCAGCTACACCAATAATTATTCCAATTATAGTTAGCCAAGATCTAATTTTTCTGTGGGTTATACTATTAATTGCAAGTAAAAAATATTCTGAAATCATATTTTTCTTTTTCTTAACCTTCTATAAATAAAATAAATTAATATTAAAATTACCACAGGAATTAATATTGTTAAAAGTAAATTGTTTTTAACTAAACCAAGTTGTTTTGCTTCTTCCAATGTATAAACGTTCAGGGTTAACTTCTTGCTTTCACTATAATCTTGGTTGTTATTATCCTTGTAATTTAAACTAAAAATCAATCTTGGGTTTTTTACCTTAGGAATTATTATGAATTCAGCTGTTTCAAAATCCTCAACATCTATATTGCTTATGTAAGATGCGTCTGTTGATAAAATTTCATACTCGGAGCTTTGCAATAATTTTAATCTCAATGATTTTACTTCAGTTAATCCTAAATTAATTAATTTTATTATAACTTTACCATTGTCATTTATCTTAATAACTTCAGAACTTTCTAAAACAAACTCTAATTTTGGTTTTGCTTCAACATTTATGCTAATTAATGTGTCTTTTACAGTTGTATTGTAAGTTATCTTTAATGGAATCTTGTATATTTTTGGTTCAGCTTCTGGCAATGTAATTAAATTAAAACGTACTTGCTCTGAATCTCCTTCTGAAATTTCATCTATAACTTGCTCTGTTGAACTTTCTAACGGAGCAAAAGGCAAACTAGACAAATCAAGCTTTACAGCTACACTCTTTATATCATCATCCCCAACATTTTCTAAAACTATTGTTAAAATAATATTTTCTCCGGGTGCTGTTTTTTGTGGTTGTGAAATTACTTCTTTTACAGCAATTTGAGCACTAACTAAATTAACTAACAATAATGCAAATATAATTAATAATATTTTTTTCATTTTATTTTCTTAAAGGTTGGATTTTACGCATAAATGTTTGAACCCTATTCCTTACTTCATCGCTATTTTCTTTATTAAATGTATATCTAATATAACTATCTGATTGAACTAAATTAAATATTTCAGGAGATTTAGATTTGTAAACTGCTTCTAAACAACCAAGTACTTTATTTTGATATATTAAAACAGTATCAAATTCTTCATTCCTTATTGCTAATTCAATGCTCATTTTAATTTCCTTTCAAATAATCATATAAAATTTTTGAAATATATCCTATCGAATAACTCTCACCGAGTTGAGTTGCAATTAAGCCAGCCGTTTTAGAGAGATTTTTAAAAAGTTGTTTTCCATTCCATTTGCCGATTTCAGTATTGTAATTTCTTTTAAAAAATGTGATTAATCCAAAAAAAGGTTTTGCAAAATCCTCAAATTTAAATTCAAAATCTTTAGTTTTTTGTTCTAAATTCATTTTATCCGCCCTTGTAAATTTTCCCATCTTTTAAATTAATTACTTTACTAGCTAATTTTTTAAAATCTGGATTATGTGTAACTAAAATTATTGTTTTTCCTTTCTTATTTAAGTCTTTTAAAATATTTATAATTTCATCTCCGGTTTTTGTATCTAGATTTCCAGTTGGTTCATCTGCTAAAATTATTTCTGGATCATTAATTAAAGCACGGGCAATTGCAACTCTTTGCTTCTGTCCTCCTGAAAGTTCACCAGGTAAATGATTCATTCTATCTCCTAAACCAACTAATTCAAGTAATTTTTTAGCTTTTTCGAGTTTTTCTTTTCTTGAAGCACCTTGAAATGTCATTGGCAAAGCAACATTTTCCAAAGCTGTTAAACTAGAAACTAAATTAAAAGTCTGAAATATAAAACCAATTTTCTTTCCACGAATTTGTGCTAAATCACTTTCATGTAAATGTGAAATATTATATTTATCTAGGAATATTTCTCCTTTGCTTGGTGTATCTAAACAACCAATTAAGTTCATAGCTGTGCTTTTACCTGAACCAGAAGGACCCATAACAGTTACGAAATCGCCTTTATTTATACTTAAATCAATTCCATTTATAGCAGGAACTTCAATTTCACCTATTTCGTAAACCTTATGAACATCTTCTAATTTAATTAAGGTTGTCATAATCTTGAGCAATTATTATAATATTTAAAGCTTTTGGTTAGATAGTTATTATAAAGTGGTAACAAATAGAAAGGTTTAAAAATAATGAAATACGAATAAAAATATGGTAAGTGAAGCAGATCTTTTTAATTTAGAGGACCCAAATTCTGTAATAAGAAAGCTAGTCGTAAATAAGGAAAGCATGGATTTAAGAGAACTAGCTCAAAGAAGAATTCCCATACCCCAAAGTTATGACTCAAAGAAAGAATTTAATATTTTAACAGGGGATAGTAAAGAGATAAGTTCGTTAGTACAAGAAGACATAAAAAAATTTGTTCATGAAGGTTATCCAGACAACATTTATACTCCAATATATGAAGCTGTTTTAAACGCACATCAGCACGGAAATAAACGCGATTCAAATAAAAAAGTAAGGTTTGCTTATAATATTAGTGAATCCCATTTAGATATTTTGATAGAAGATGAAGGAGGAATTATTGATTCAATTTTTGTGCCATTTATACTAAAACACAGGGAATTCGGTGTTAAAGAAAATTTCATTGATTTTTATATATTTTCAGGTAAAGAAAAGCCACAGTCTAATAATGGAACAGGGACATCATTTATGCATGCTTATATGGATGAAGTAAATTATTATCTGGGGGAAAATGGATTAATGGTGCATATGGTAAAAAATAAAACTTAATTTACCAATCCTAAAATATAAGCTAAAGCATGCGAAGCACGTAAAGGTTTTTTTGTTTCTTTTGTTAATCTAAAACTATAATTTAATTTTTCTCTTGATCCTTGCGTTAAACCAAATTTTTCATTTCCAAATATCAAATTTATTTTCTTATTCTTGTTTTCATTATAAATTTTTTTAAAATCATGTTCGTCTAATTTAGAATTAATTGAAAAACCCAGATTAATTCCATCTAATTTTTTATTTATATTTAAAGTAAAATTCTCATATGGAATTCCTTTAGCTTCTTCCTTAGCTTTATTTATTAAATTTACAATGTTTTTTTGAGTTAAAATATTTAAAGGCAAATTAAAAATATAACATAATCTTAAAAAATCTTTAATTTCTTCTTTATCTTCTGGATTTTCTAATACAATTTCAATATTTAATTTATTTTTTTCCATCTTGAACTTCTCCCAATAATTATAAGGAACAAGAAATACCCTATAATAAGGTTTTTCTTTTTTTATTATTTCAATGTAAATTATTTTTTCTGGATTTTCTGAAAATTTGCTTTGTTTTAATCCAGAATTAACTTTTTTTATTACTGATTTAGCAGAGATTGGAATTTTACTTAGAAATTTAACCTTTATTAAATGACTTTTAATGTTTAAATTATTGAAATCTTCCTTGAATGTTTTAAAATCTAATTTCTTCCAATCTTTATACAATGGCAAGATTTTTTCAATTTCTTCAAAATATAAAATTTCATTAATATCTTTATTGCTTTCTAACATAAACCCGTTATCTTCATAGAATTTAGCATCGTTTAATTTAGTTCTAATCTTGTTTTCTAATCTTTCTTTGCTTAATTCAAATTTATTTAATACTAATAAATATTTCATGAAATTATCATTAATTAAATTTATATAAGGCTTTTTATTAGCTAAATTTAAGTGGGAGTGCCGGAGTGGCCAAACGGGATAGCCTCAAGAGCTATTGGCTTAGTGCCTTCCGAGGTTCGAATCCTCGCTCCCACATTAATCAAAATGATAAACAAAATATTAATGGATGAAGAAGGAAGAAAATATTATTGGGAAAGGGGCAATTTAAGCACTCACCTAGGTTTAATTAAAGAAAAAGATATTAAAAGGAAGAAAGAAGTTAAAAGTAATTTAGGAAAAAAATTTATTGTTTTAGATGCAAATTTTATAGATAATTTAAATAAGATAAAACATTCCTCTGCTACAACTCATTTAAAAGACGTTGGCCCAATATTAATTTATTCTGGGGTTGGTAAAAATTCTGTTGTATTAGAAGCTGGTTCTGGAAGTGGTAAATTAACATCATTATTAGCAAGATTTTGTAAAAGGGTTTATAGTTATGAAAAAAATAAAAATTCTTATGAAATCACAAAGAAAAATTTAGCTTTTCTTAATATAAAAAATGTCAAATTAGTAAATAAGGATGTTAAAGAATCAAAAGAAAGAAATCTTGATTTAGTTGTTTTAGATTTACTAGACCCGTGGAATTATGTTAATATTGCAAATAAATTATTGAAAAATTCTGGATATCTAGTTTCTTACTTAACAAATATTAACCAAGTTAGTTCTTTATCAAGTAATTTAAAGAAGGAATTTATTGTTGAAAGAATAATTGAGGTTAATGAAAGAGATTGGATTTCTAAAGGGTTAGTTTTAAGACCAGAACATTGGGGTTTAGTTCACACTGCTTTTTTATTATTCGCTAGAAAAAGATAAATTTAAAAACTCTTAATTCTTTACTAAGCCAGAAGTTGTTGATTGCGAATTCTAAACTCCTGACTTAGTTATAGTAGGAATAATTTACACATTTAAAAAGGTTTTGAAAATGAAAGATATAGAAAAATTAGTGCCAGATACAAGTATAATAATTGAAGGACTAGTTTCAAAGAAGATAGAAAATAAAGAGATTAAGGTAGATGAAATTATAATTCATGAAGCTATATTAGGAGAGCTAGAACATCAAGCTAACCAAGGGAGAAGTATAGGATTGTTTGGATTAGATGAATTAAAAAAAATAAGAGAATTTTCTGAGCAAGGATTATTTCAGTTAAGATTTGCAGGAAAAAGACCTGGTGCAGCTGAAATCAGACATGCTAATTTAGGAGAAATAGATTCTTTAATAAGAGAATTAGCGTATGATGAAGGTGCAACATTATTAACAGGAGATAAAGTTCAAAGCAAGGTTGCAGAAGCCAAAGGCATTAAGGTAGTTTACGTTGAGCCTGTAATAAAACACAGGAAACTTACAATTGAAAAATTCTTTGATAAAACTACAATGAGCGTGCATTTACGTGAAAATATCCAGCCATATGCAAAAAGAGGGTTTCCTGGAAACTGGCAATTTACTAGTTTATCAGAAGAAAAATTAACCCAGGAAGAAATTCAGGAAATTGCTAAAGAAATTATAGAAGAAACTAAAATAAGAGCAGATGGTTTTATTGAAAATGAAAGACGAGGATCAACTATAATTCAATTAGGAAATTATAGAATTGTCATTACTAGACCACCGTTCTCAGATGCTTGGGAAATAACTTGTGTTCATCCAATCAAAAAAACTGTTTTAGATGAATATAATTTAAGTGAGAAATTAAAAAAGAGAAT
The DNA here is from genome assembly GCA_038046045.1 of Nanobdellota archaeon. Classification (GTDB taxonomy): domain Archaea; phylum Nanobdellota; class Nanobdellia; order SCGC-AAA011-G17; family GW2011-AR20; genus GW2011-AR20. The sequence continues at coordinate 2,900 of JBBSWY010000055.1, read as the reverse complement.
AGCAGAACAGGCAGAAGGTGTTTTAATTGCTGGGGCGCCGGGGATGGGTAAAAGTACATTTGGACAAGCGCTTGCTGAATTTTATGTTGCCAAGGAAAAAACAGTCAAGACAATTGAAGCTCCAAGGGATTTGCAATTAAGCGATAATGTAACTCAATATTCAATTTCTCATGGTTCATCGCAAGAAATTCATGATGTTTTATTATTATCAAGGCCGGACTATACAATATTTGATGAAATGAGAAATTTTGAAGACTTTAGATTGTTTGCAGATTTAAGATTAAGCGGGATAGGTTTAGTTGGAGTCATACATGCAAATGATCCTATTGACGCAATTCAAAGATTTATTGGTAAAACTGAACTTGGTTTAATTCCTCATATTATTGACACAGTAATATTTGTAAAAAATGGAATGGTAAATAAAGTTTTAAGCTTGAAAATGACTGTTAAAGTGCCAAGTGGAATGATGGAAGCAGATTTAGCTCGTCCAGTCGTAGATGTAATGGACTTTGAAACTAACAAACTTGAATATGAAATTTATAGTTATGGTGAAGAAACTATTGTTGTTCCTGTAAATCTTGTAAGTAATGTTTCTGCTGTAAAGAAATTAGCTGCCAAACAAATTGAAAACGAAATTAAAAGATATTCGGATAATGTCAAAGTTGAGTTTGTTTCAGATGACAGGATTAATATTTTTGTTCCTGAAAATGATATTGCTTACATTATTGGAAAAGAAGGAAGAACTATAGAGGATATAGAAAAGAGAATTGGTTTAAGCATAAGCGTGAATGCATTAAAAGAAGAAGGCCATTCTGGAAACGATGTAAATTTTACAGTAAAGGAAGATAAAAAGAATTTAATATTTTATTTTGATAACAAACTTTCTGGGAAGAGAGCTGATTTTTATTCTGATGATGAGAAAATATTATCTGCTAATATAGGACATAAAGGCGATATTAGTATAAATAAAAAAAGTTTCAATGGAAAAATATTAATAGATATGATGAATAAGGGCAATGCAGTTAAAATAAAGATTTAGTTAATATTTTATAGTTATTCTTATTATATAATATATGGAATCTTTTACTATTGGTTATAAATGGTATAACTTTAAAATTTATTTGGAAGAAAATAAAATTGAAATTCTTGATGATAAGTATAATGTAATTAAAAAAGTTGAAGTTGTCTTTGATTCTGGTATTGAAAAAATATTAAAAGAAAGAAATCCTGAAATGATAAAATTTTTTGAAAATATATTAAGAGAAGTTAAGTTAAAGTAGTTTTATATTTTTTATATTCTTTTTCTAAGTAAATTAAAATTAAATATGTAATTATCAAAATTAAAGCATGAACTGACCCGGATAAGAACGATTTTGAAACTAGATAATTTTCTTGAACTAATAAAGCACCAAATAATGCACTTGAAAAAATTGATAATCCACCAATTACGGGATTTATATATCTATAATGAGCAAAATACTGCACACTTAATAAAGCAAATGCACTTATTCCTATTAAGGTAGCTCTTAAAGGATTTACACTTGGATAAATTGAAATATATAATAAATCTAAAAAATATTGTAAAAGTATTAAAATAATTAATTTAAAACTTATTTCTGAAGTTTTACCCATATTAATTTTAAGAAATTTCTATTTATTAAACTTTTCTTATATAAAACAAGTTTTATATAGTTAATAATATAATAATTTAATATGAGAAAAGAGGCTATTTTAGTTCTTTTATTGTTTGTAATTTCTGTTAGTGCCCAAGAATCTCAAGAACAGGTTCAAGAACAACAACAAATTCAAGAAGTTCAAATAAATACAGAAGAAACATTTGATGCCGGGATTACCCCAAATAATCCTTTATACTTTGTCGATAAAGCAATCGATGATATAAAACTAAATTTTGCAAGCGAGGAAAATAAAGCTTTGGTTGCAACCGAAATTCATAATGAAAGAATAGCAGAAGCAGAAGCATTAGCTCAAGAAACTCAAGTATCTAGTAAAGATTTACAAGAAGCTATTTCTGGAGCACAAGAAACAATAACTGTTGTGCAAGAAGAAATTAATCCTGAATTTACTGAAGAGATTCAAGATTCTACTAAAAAAAGTGTAGAAATATTAACTGAATTAAAAGAAAAAGTTCCTGAAGAAGCATTAAGTGGAATAGAAAATGCAATTAATCAGCAAATTGTAGAGGAAAAGAAAACAGAAATTGTTGCTGAAATAAGTAAAAAAATTGATGGTTTATGTACAGAATTAATAGAATTAGTTGGATTAGAGCAAGCAATAGAACAGGAACCAAGATGCGATCCAGATTCTGAAAAAAGTGCTAAATGGTTAAAAAGAAAAGTTAACACTGATTACAAAGAATTTGATGAAAATGCTAAAAACAAATTTGTTGAAGAAATGACAATATGTTTTAATGATCCAAGAGAATGTAGATGTGATGAAATACCAATAAAAAGTTTTAGTAATATGTGCCATAAATTGATTCCTAATGTTATTAAATGCCAGTTTGAACATGATGAAGAAGCTTGTAATAGAGTAAATCAACTCAGTCAAGAGGGAGAAAAGATTTTTGAGGAAATACCAGAAGATGTTAGACAAGAGTTAGAAAGTTTCTTTAGGGAACAAGAAGGTGAACAATTTGAAAGACATGCTCCACAAGAATGTAAAGATGCTGGTGCAACAACAATAAAAGAATGTGAAGCTATTATGATTAAAAAATATGCTCCTCCTGAATGTTTTGAAAATAATGAATTCATCGGAAGAGAAAAATGCGAAGAAATACTTAAAAGTAAATACGAATCACAATATAGGCAAGAACAAAGATTTAGCCCTGAGCAAGCCTTAGAATTTTGTTTAAGAGAAGGAAAGTCAAGAGAAGAATGTGA
>JBBSWY010000054.1:0-18348 GCA_038046045.1 Nanobdellota archaeon | reverse complement strand
CACCATCCATTATTGAAGCTCCTGAAAGCATTGTAGCCATTAAAGTTTCATGTCCCGGAGCATCTATTAATGATATTTTTCTTTGAAATTTACATTCATTACATTGTTTTTTTGCATTATAACCATGTTCTTTGCAATTATATGTTGAGAAGTCAGCATATCCCAATCTTATAGTAATTCCCCTTTTAACTTCCTCTGAATGTGTATCTGTCCATTTTCCAGATAAACGTTCAACTAAACTGGTTTTACCATGATCTACATGCCCAATCATCCCTATATTTAATTCAGGCTGTACAAATTTTTCTTCTTCAATTTTCTTCTTTACCATCTAAAACTAATCACGAGAAAAAGTATTTATAAATTTATTCTTTAGCTTCTTTATTTTCTGCAGGAGCTTCTTTTGGAGTTTTACCAAAAATTTCATCTAAAGATTTACTTCCTTGTTTTATAACCTTTAAATTAATTTGAGAAGTATTTTGACTGATTAAATTATTACTTACAGATTTACGTACGCGAATTCCTTTTTTCTTTATTCTTGCCCCAACCATTCCTTTTGTAATAAATATTCTTTTTCTTACTAAACCATCTACATCATGTCTCATTGGAAAACCTTCTTTATCACTACCACCAGAAATTTCAAATTCATATCCTTTAAAACCAAAATGAGTTCCTTCTATTTTATCATTTATTTTTTTATTAAGAAAAACTTCACTTTCCTCATTAGTTAAGTTTTTAGGATAACTTTTTGCTTTTTCACTTATAACAATTTTGAATTCTGCCATTTTTAATAACCTTTAGGATTTTTTCTGTATATTGTGATTAAGTATCCATCATTCATAAAAGATATAGTATTGATGCCAAATCTAAACTCCTCACGTCTTTTATTGATATTCGTAGAAATTATTTCCCCATTATTTTCTGGATAAATCATTATTATTCCACTATTGTTTTCTACTTCGGCAACTAAATCTCCCTCATGTTTTGTAATTAAAGTTGATGGTAAATTATGTAAAACAGATTTTAAATTTATACCGCGACCGTCTACAAATGTTTTTATAATATCAACCAAACCTTTTTGTTTTGTTTTATTATGTACTTGTCCGATTTCCATTTTAGTTTTTGTATATTATATAATTTTTTTTATCTGAATATTTTGGATTATTAATATAAACATACTTAATGACTTTAGCTATCTCATCTTCAAAATAATCATCTAAATCGCCCCATAAATCTAAATCTTTACTCTCGTTATCTTCTTCAATTTCATCCCAAAGATCTAAATCATCTATACTCATTTTATTTTACATTCCCCATAAACTATTATTTTTACGTTTTACTTCAATTATCTCTTTTAAACACCCAACTTCATCATGATTTAAAAGCTTTTTCATTTCTTTTAATCTACGAAAATTATCCTCTGACATATCTGAATAAAATATGTCTCCTTCATTAATTTGTCTTCCAACTATTACTCCTTGTATTGAGACAGCTACTTGTTTTCCTGATTCAACTTCATTAATATTTTTACCTTCACTTTGCATTTGTTTTACTTCTGGAAATTGCATGCCATCATTTCTTAATAATGGAATATTGGTTTTTAAAGTTCCAAGCAAAACTTCAGCACCAAAAACAGCCGGGTTACTCTGTCTAAATATATAACCATGAAGAAATTTAAATTTAAATGGTCTTACAACAGTTCCTAGTTTCTTCGATTCAAGTTCTTTTCCTCTTTTTGCAGTCCAAGATTCGAAATCCTCTATTATCTTGTAAATAACATCTCCCGTAATTATCTTTACCCCTTGTGTATTAACGTTTTTAACATTAAAGCCAAGAACAACATGATTTAAATCATTTTTATCAGCCGAGGCATCTATAATATCTTTTTTTGTTATCTCTCCAATGCTAGCTTTTTTAATTTTAATACTTCTTTCCTTAAGCAAAAATATTAATGCCTCTAAACTTCCTAAAGATTCAGCTTTAATTATTATTCCAGCATTATCTGTTTCAATTAAAACTTCTTGAATTTCAGCTTGGATTTCTTTTTTTAATTTTTCTAGATTTTCATTTGCAACCCTTAAAGGCATTCCTGCAATTGCTTCATCCAATCCAGGAGCAAATATCTTTATGGCGGCTGCAGCATTTATTTCCTTAACCTTAATAAATTTCTTTCCTTCTAACTTGAATAAACCACGAATTTTAGTTTCAATTATATTAGTTATATTGCTTGTAATTATTTTATCTCCTTCTTTTATCTTGCCATCATATAAAATTACATCTAATATTTTTCCAGAACCCTTTTCATCTTTTACTTCTAATATTGTGGCCTTACCTTGTTTTTCAGTTTCAATTTCAAGTTCTTTTTCTAGAAATTTTTGAGATAATCCTGTTAAAACAAGCAAGATTTCAGGAATTCCATCCCCTGTTTTTGCGCTTACAGGAATAATTGCAATTTGTTTTGTGTAATCCTGTACTCTATCAAATCTTTCACTTTCAAATCCTAATTGATAAAATTTCTCAACTAACTTGTAAATTTTCTCATCTAGGGCTTTTTTAACGTTTAAATTCTGAGCATTAATATTGTTAATAAGAACCTTATCCTTGCTTGTATAACCATTAATTAAATCAATTTTGTTAGCTGCTACAATAAATGGGGTTTTGAATTTCTTTAATATTTCTAGAGCTTCTAATGTTTGGGGTTTAAATCCTTCATTAATATCTATAACTAGAACTGCAATGTCCGCTAAGCTTCCTCCTCTTTTTCTTAAATTTGTAAAAGCAGCATGTCCAGGGCTATCTATTGCCAAGATTCCAGGAATTTTAATTTCTTTTCCCTTGATTAAATTTCCACATATTTTTTCTATGGTTTTTATATTAATATCGTATGCTGAAATGCTTTGGGTTATTAAACCAGGTTCATTTTTTGCTATATTAGTTCCCATAATTCTGTCTAGCAAACTTGTCTTTCCATGATCAACATGGCCGACAAATACACAATTCAAGCCCCTAGTCTTTTTCATTTTTCCCCAATAAGTGACGAAAAATTCAATTTATAAAGATTATGGAAAAGAATTAATAATTAACTATTTGTTTTGATAATTTTATCGGATTTTCTTCTAAACTAGGAATGTGTTTTAATAATATATCATAAGTTTGTTCTATAATTTTTTGTGTAAGGTGACCTTTAAATAATGAATCATCATTAAATTTCTCACTAATTAAATATTTCAAAACTTCTCCTAGATCAGCCAAGTACCAGTCAGAATAAAAGTCGTATTTCGGATTTGATTTCTTATAAATTTTATATAACTCTTTATTTCTTGGATCTGATTTGAGTAAGATTCCTTTTGATGTTGCTCTTATATCTCTATAAATATTTGAAATATAGAATTTAGTTAAAAATTCCAAGCTTTTTTTAATTACAGGTTCACCATTTTTAACTTCAGCTAGGAATGTTTCTAAAAATGCCTCCACTCTTTTAGTTCTATATAATTCTACCAAATCCTCTACAAATTTCCTCTGAGAGGTTTGTGTGGGATAATCCTCTGCATTTACACTTACAGGATGTTTTAGCATATCTACTAAATCAAATGTTTGTGGTCCTATAGACATTCCAGTTAAATCTACGATTTTAATTTTTGGTTCATACTTTCTTAAATCCTCTTTACTTATGTCCTTAATATCAGAGAATTTTTTACCGTTATACTTTAAGAATATATGACCCAAATGTAAATCAGAGTGTATTATTCTAAAAAATATATTAAAAACAGGATCATTAAGATAATTTTCTGTTCCAAGAAAAAATTTAGCTAATAAATCCTCATCAGAGCTTCTTAATTCCTTATTATAATATTTTAAAATAAAGTCTAAATTGTCATGTAATTTTTCTCTGAAATTCTTTTCTCTTCTGACTTCACCCAATTCATCAACATGCGAGGTCATATTAACTGCCCATTTAGAATGTTCTATTGCAATTGCTTCTACTAATCTTTCAAGTAGTTTAGGGGTTGGGGTTTTTTCTATAAATAATCTTTCAACACTTATATCCCCAGCATCTTCTTCATAAATCTCTCCTCCTTCTTGTCCATAAAAGTTTACTAAATAACCTTCTTCATGACCATTATTAATCGGACCTTGAATGTATTCAAATAGCCTTCTTGTATATTCTGGTAAATGCTCTATTTCTCTATGAATACTTGTTTGTTTATGGGAGAAATCAGTTTTTGGTAGATTTGGTTTTAAGCGTTTTAAAATTAATTTCACTTTTTCATTTTTATCATTCGAATCTTTTCTATAAGTTAAGGTAAATCTTGCTATGTTAAAATTTCTACTTGGTGCTTCTACTACTTGAACATTTCTTATTTCAGATATATGAATCTTATCATTCATCCTTTTACTTAAAGCTATTCTAAGTCTATTCCTTAATTTTTTTTCTTTAATTTTCATTTTATATGGTTTTTATTTTCCTTCTCAGTATCTATAACAACCCTTGCTATATTTCTAATAAAACTCTCCATACCCTTATACTTCTCTAATATAGCCCCCACACTTTTGTTATCATATTTCTCAAAAAGATCTCTACAGGTTTTTATTATCTTGTCTTTATTTGTCGCGACTTCATGCGCCAAATCTTTATTGTTCGTATAATATGCTTTCATAACATTTAAATAACTATTCTCTATATCAAAATATAATTTTTTAAGATCATTTTTCTCATTTTTTCTTAATTTTGCTTTTCTTAAAAATCTTGAAATTCTTCTACAATCATCAGCTACATCCTCTAAATTATTTATTATTAATCTATAATTCAATAATTCCATAAAAGAATTAATTTGTGGATAAATTGAATAATCATTATTTTTTAAACATTTATTTATCGCTCTATATAATAAAAATCTGATTTTATTTACATTTGTATCAAGATAAGCAATATTATCAAAATTATCCACATTTTTATCAAAACTTTCTTTCAAATAATTAAACATAGACCTTATTGTCAAATCTATTCTCCTTAGATTATCTTGTATAGAGACTTCTTTTAAATTAAGAAAATTTTTAACGATAATCTTGGTTGGTGTTTGTTCCATTATTTCTAGAGCTAATAAATTTCCCAATATTTTTTCAATACCCTCTCTATATTTCTTTAAATCACCAATAACATTGATTGTATCATAATCATTTGTATATGCTGATAGAATTTCTCTCTCAATTGTGGGAATAGGTTTTCCAGCAATATCTATTGTCATCTCACGAGATTTATGTTCTTCTTTTTTGATTTCATGGTTTAAAATTAATTCACCATTACCGTTTTCTGCAAAATAAATTAAATCCCCCTTTTTTAATTTATTTTTCTTTATCCAATTAATTGGTAAAGAAATTATGTGAGAACTATTCCCAAATTTTATTAATTTTCTATATTCCATAATAAACCCCCCGTTTTACTTAAGTATATACTTTATATTAAATATATAGGATAGGTATATATATTTAACCATTTCAACAACTTGAGGTGATAAAATGAAAGAAGAAGATCACACAATATTAGAAGAAGAGGATATATATACGGAAGAAGGAAGAGAAAAAGAATTAGAGGATGATGAATTAGAAGATTGGCAGGAAGCTTGGATGTCAGGTTATGACGAAGCTTAAATTACTCTGATTACACAATCTAATTTTTCTTAGAGATGGTTCGTTCAAAATTAAGGGGGTAAAATGGCAGAAGCATATTTGCTTATTTTAGCTAGACAAGGTAGAAAATTAAACCTGGCAAGTAAGCTAATGAAAATGCACTGTGTTAAGAAAGTAGATATTACGCAGGGAGAATATGATATAGTAGCGGAAATAAATGCAAAAAACGAGTTTAAATTAAATAATATAGTGCACGAAAACATTGGAAAACTAGGGGATGTACAATTAATCTCACCTTTGATAGTAAAGAGTTAAAGTAAAATAAAAAATAAAGATTAGATTTTATTATAGAGAACTATTTCTTTCCTTTCTCGTAAAACTTAGTCCACTTTAATTTAATATTTTTTCTTTTTAATTTTAACATATTTTTTTCACATTTATTAGAACAAAAATTAAATATTCTTCCAGTATTTTCAACAAATATTTTTCCAGTTCCAGGCGTTATTAAATTTCCACAAAAAGTGCAATTAACCATTTTATTTTCTTCCCTGACTTAATTTATGAGCTTCAATTTCAGTTTCTCTTAACATTAAAATATCTCCAATTCTTACCGGACCTTTAACATTTCTTCTTATAATTTTTCCACGATCTCTACCATCTAAAACCTTGCAACGAACTTGAGTGGCTTCTCCTCTTGCTCCGGTTCTTCCAACAATTTCTTCAACTTGTGCTGGCCATGCTAATGAGAATAATTGACCTGCTTGCCTCTCACTAAAACTAGTTTCAGATTTTTTTTCAGGACTTCTTATTTCCTTTCCTGTTTTTTGTTTTCTTTCGCCCATTATTCAGAAGTTTTAGAAGCTTGTTTTATTTCTTTTATTAAGTTAGCTGCATCTCCCTCTTGTATTATAGCAACACTAGCAGTTGACACAGTTAAACCAGCTGATGTTCCAAGTTCTTCTCTACTAGGAACATAAACAAATGGAGTTTCTTTTTCTTCACATAAAGCAGGCAAGTGCATTGTTATCTCGGGTGGATTTACATCTTTAGCTATTAAAACTAATTTAGCAATTCCGCGTTCAATAGCTTTAGTAACTTCATTTACCCCTTTCTTTAATTTACCTGTTTTCTTAGCTATCTCAACAGCTTCATAGGCTTTCTCTTGTAGTTCTTTAGATACCTCTGCCATAATAACAACTTGTAAAAAAAGTATTTATAAAGCTTTTGTAAAAATTATTTATGAGTAAAATAAATTTATTCTATATATCCACCTTTTTGTAAACTCCATAATCTTTTATACAACCCCTTTTGTTTGATCAATTTATTATGTTTGCCTATTTGAACTATTTTACCATTATCCATTACAATAATCCTATCTGCTCTCATTATTGTTGAAAGTCTATGTGCAATTATAATGGATGTTCTACCTTGCATAAGTTTTTGTAAATCTCTCTGAATATCATGCTCTGTTTGTGAATCCAGAGAAGAGGTAGCTTCATCTAATACAAGAATTTTTTTATTAGCTAATATAGCTCTTGCAATTGAAACCCTTTGTTTTTCTCCGCCAGATAATTTTACTCCACGTTCTCCAACAATTGTGTTTTCTTTTTTTGGAAATATTTTCACTATTTTATCTAACTGTGCAAATTTCATTGCTTGCAAAACTTTTTCTCTTGAAGCTTTTGGATTAGAGAAAGCTATATTATTATAGATTGTATCATCAAACAATATGCATTCTTGGGGCACAACACTTAATTCCGATCTTAATGACTCTTGCTTAAAATCCTTTACATCTTTTCCATCGATTAATACCTCTCCTTTATCAACATCATAAAATCTATATAATAGTTTGATTAAGGTTGTTTTTCCAGAGCCAGAATATCCAACTAAAGCTACTTTTTCATTTTCATTAATTTTTAAATTGAAATTATTAAATATTTTTCTTTTATGATAACTGAATAAAACCCCCCTAAATTCAATTATACCGCTTCTGATTTTCAATTCTTTGGCGTTTTCTTTATCTTTTATCTCGTTTTTTATTTTACCATACTGAAATAAAGCATTAAAATCTGCCATTGATCTATAATATTCTCTTATTCCGTGAACAAAACCAAATAAACTTCCCAATAAACCACCATAAACTGTATAAATAAATGTTAATGTACCTAAAGTTAATGCATTATCAAGGAACTTTGTTAATGGAAAATAAATTATAAAAAGCGTTCCTATTCCAATTATAAAGGTTTGTCCAGAATCCAGCCATCTATAATAATCCCAACTTTTTAAAAAAGCTAACTTTGTGTTTTTGGCTATTTCTTCAAATCTTTTTTTAATATTAAGTTCTTTGCCAAAGTATTTTATTGAATCTATGTTTGTAAAAATATCACTAATGTTTGCTTTCTCAATATCTTCTACTTCATTAGCTCTTAAATTTGCTTCTCTTTGTGCATTTTGAATAAACACACCATAAACAACAAATGCGATTCCTGTTAAAATAAAAACTACTGCAGATGCCTTATCAAAGTAAATTAATGAAAACCCCCCGACTAAAACTTGAAACGTTAAAGGAACCACATTAAAAATAACAACATCTGTAATTCTTTCTATTGCACCGCTTCCTCTAATCAATCTTGCTATTAGAGAACCGGTTTTATGAGAAGTATGAAAGCCATGTGATAAATGAATTAAATGATTAAAGTATTTTTTCTTTAAATCAATAATTAAATTTGCATCTAACCTATTAATTAAATGGAGATGCAACCACCTTCCTAAAAATCTTATAACTATGACCATAGAAAATATAGAGGCTAAACCAATAAGTATTTTTACAAAATCATCTTTAGAAACTTCATTAGATGTAAAACTTGTTCCATTGTCTATCAATAATTTAAATAAAAATTTATCAACAAAAAAGGTTGACTCTACTATTAATATTATAAGCAGTAAAACGGTGAAGTGATATTTATAATTTTTTAATATGCTTAAATATTCTCTTAAATTATATCCATAATCGATATTTTCCCTCTTTTCTTTCATAATTTATTATAAAAAATTTCCATATATAAATCTATTTATGAGTAAACCAGAATATTAGCTTGTTTTTTTCTTTTTTATCAAGACGCATGAAGAAGTTTCTCTCTGCTTGTATAACTTCATTAACTTTAACTTTTCTTAAATTACTTTCTCCTAAACCCTTTATAATTTGCCCATTATCCATTACAACTTCAACATTAACTAAATCTTTTTCTACAGGCAACCAATGTATTAATTTAGCATCTAAACTTCTATCTAACTCTTTTGAAATAAATTTATTATTCCTGAAATTAAATAAATGCATAAATCTATAGTTTTTATTGTTCTCTAGATCATCTTGGATATAAAACTCATTTTTTGTATTAAAATTTCTAAAACCATAATTAAAATCAGGATGCAGTGGAGCTTTTATTTTTAATTTTGGAGCATTATTAATTTTAATTTTCTTTGGATTAAATATAACAAAATACCTTCTTGTTTCTTTATCAATCAATTTTCTATTTATGCTTGCTAGTACCCTAATATCTATATTTGTCTCAGATTTACTCATTCCAACTTCTTTTGATAATCTGTGAAATGATTCTGGAGTAAAGCCACGTCTTCTTAAAGCCCTTACAGTAACTAATCTTGGATCATCCCAACCAAAAACTTTCTTCTCCTCGATTAATTTTCTTATTTCCCTGCCTTGCGTTACCGCACCCAAAATATTAAATCTTCCTATTTCAATTACTTCTTGTTTTTTTAAGTTTAAATAATCTTTAATTAATTCCTGCAATTCTGCCCTTAATTCAAATTCTTTACTCCTGACTACATGCGTAACTCCCAATATGCTGTCTTCTATAGAATTTTCAAAATCATATAATGGCCAAACAGAATATTTATTTCCATATAAGTAATGTTTTGCTTTACTAATCCTAAATATTGTCGGGTCTCTTAAAGTTCCGTTATCAGAATCCATTATTCCAACTAATCTTAAATTAGCTTGTCCAGGAGAATATTTTTTATTTAACATATCATTCCAGTATTTCAAATTTTCACTTACTGAATGATCAAAACATTCACATCTTATCTTTTTAGCCCTTAATTCTTTAATTTTATCACGAGAACAAAAACAAACATATGCTTTTTCCTTATTAATTAATTCTTTAGCATATTTATAATACAGACTCATCCTTTTAGAACAAATTACTGTTTTATTGTATTTAATCTTCAACCATTTTAAATCTTCTAATATTGATTTGATATATTCCTTAGTTGCTTTTTCTGGATTTGTGTCTTCTAATCTTAATATGCAAGATCCATTATATTTTTTAGCGTATTCTGAATTAATAATAAAAACCAAGGCATGACCGATATGCAAATATTTACTCGGTTCGGGAGCTATTCTTGTTATTACCTTTCCTTTAATTTTTTTCAATTTAATTTCTTTTTTTACTTCATGAAATTTGTATTTAGAAATCTCTTTTTTTTGCTGTTCTAATGACATTAAATTAACTTTTTTAATAACATCATTAATTTCTTTGGCAATTTCCTTGATATTTTGTCTTAATTCAGGTTTTTCATTTAATATTTTTCCTAAAACAGCTTGAAAATTAGCTTTTCCATTGTAATCAAAGGCATTTTTTAGAGCATACTTTAGAATTAAATCTTTCATGAAACTATAGAAATTATTAGCTATTTAAAGATTATTAAAATGAATAAACTTATATATTTAATTAGATAATTATTTACCATGATACTTGAATTAACTCTTGGATATGAAAAGGGACAAGATGAATTATTAGAAATTGCTGGATTATGTGGCAAGATTGCAGCTTCCCTTTCTCTTTATAAAGCATTTAAGAATTTTGATGATGATAATACAAGAAAAAAATCATTAGAAAGTATTAAATCTTATATAAACGAATTAGAACGTTTAGATTATTATAATACAGATTTTAGAAATTTTATTGATAAACAAATAAAAGAGTTCTATGATTTATTATAAAAATTAGTTTATTCACCAAACATATCATTAACTTCTTTTAATAATTCTGAGGCACTTTGCTTTCTTTGAACATTAAAATCCTTTCCGCACATTGGACAATTTTTATCTTCACTGCTTAAGGGTTTTGTAAAGCTGAATTTACAAGAATTACAAACATAAGATATTCTTTCATCACTTCTATCAATTTTTATAACCTTGCTTGGCAATGGATTTCTGGTTTGAGTTACTTCTCTTAAAGCAGGCATGCCAGAATAACCATAATTTAAGCAGTTATTGCATACATAAACTCCGTCTTTGTTTTTTCTTAAATCGCTTACTGAAACTTTTGTTTTACATAACTTGCACGGAACTAATACTGATCCAGTTGTCATTTTATTGAGTTATGTTAAAGCATGCTAATATAAATAATTTTCTTTTTTAAAAATAAAAGAAATAAGTTTGGTTTTTATTCCTTATCATCAGAAATTCCTTCTTCATTATCTTCAGAGTCATCATCAAAAGGATCTTTGTTATCCTCATCTTCATCTGCTTCTTCCCATTTCTTAGGTATTATCTCCATTTTTGTTCCTCCTAGGTGTTAAATTCTCAAGAGAAGTTAACTCCGGCTTTTCTCTCATGAAAAACATTTAATATATAAATTTATCTATTTTTTAATGAAATATCTTTATAATAATCAAAAAATTTATATAGAAGAAGTATATCTAAAACAATATGGAAGATGTTACAAAGAATATAAAACAACTAGTTGAGGAAAATGAAGGGGTAAGTTCTTTTTCTAAAATCGTTCCAAGCATCGTAAAAAAGGGAATTGATAGTGTTAATTTAAACATGTTTGATGATTCAACAAGAACAGGATTATTAGATGCAGCTGGAGATGAATTTGTCAAAAGAGGAGATTTTGTACAAGCTGTTAAATCTTTTGTATTAACTAAGAATGTTTCTAAATTAAATGAAGTTGCAGATATATTTTCATCTAGAGGACAATATAACCAGGCAATTGAAATTTATAATCTATCTTATAATTTTTCTCAGGATCCTGCTAAATTAATAAAATGCGGAGAAAAATGCTTGGTAGACTCTCATTTATCAGATGCCTTAAGAGCCTTCTCAATATTAAAAGATGAACAAAGATTAGTTAAATTAGGAGAAGTTTGTTTGGAAAAGGAAAAATTAGATGTTGCTATAGAAGTTTTTGCAATTTTAAAGAATAATGACAAATTAATTAAATTAGGGGATAAATGCTTAAATGAAAATAAATTAAGTTATGCTGCTAGAGCTTATGAATTAGCCGGTGATAAAGATAAACTTTCTCAGTTAGGAGATGTATTACTTAAATCGGGTTTAATTGGGAGTGCTTTGAGAATTTATGAATTAGCAAATAACCAAATGATGGTACAATTTATTAAAGAAAATTTCTCAGAAGAGCAATTTAGCAAGTTTTATGCTTAAGGTGGAAAATGCCTGAACAACGTGAAAAAACTATTGATGTCTTAAGAAGATTAAAAGCGCAAGAAGATAAACCAAAACCAAATCTTGAATCTTATTCCTTTTCTACACCAAAACCAAAAACATTTATAAAGCAAGAACCGGTTCAAATTATAAATATTCCACAAAGAAACGTTGAAAATTTAATGCATAAAATAGAGGAACTTGAAAGAAAAATGAAATCAGGAAGCAATAGTTATTTTAACTTATATTATGATTTAAGGAATGCAGAACAAAATTTCATGAAAGAATTTGAAAGAATAAAAAGATCAAGCTTTCAAATTCCAGAAACAACAACGAAAAGAATTAATGAACGTGCAAATATGATACAGAAAAAAACTTCAATGGGTGTAAAATGAGCATGTTTTCATGGGTTAAAGCTTTATTTGTAGATGATGTCAGCGAAGAGCAGATTAAAGAGATGATGCAGGAACAAGAACCTCAAATGCAGACTCCGATGATAGATTATAAATTAAAGATATTTGATGTGAGAAATAGAGATGAGCTTTCCCAGGTAACTAGTTTTATTGTCCAGGATAAAAGCATGGCATTGATAAAAATGAATAAGTTTACAGGTGATTATGCTGTGTTAAAGGAAACATTAAATGAATTAAAGCAAACATGTGATAATTGCAACTCTAAAATTCTTGGAGTAAGCAATAATATGTTTATAGTTACAAAGAATTCTATAGAAGTTTTAAAGGAATAACTATAAAGTGGTAACAAGGTAGAAAGATTTATAAAGCTCTAAAATTTAGTTGATTTTGAGGTAAATAAAATGACACAAGAAACTTATGAATTTGAAGGCCAAGTTCCAAGGATCAAGATATTTAATTTTGGTATTAAGGATTATCCAAAACTTTATGTACTTGGAGGTTGTTTTTATAGAGGAATAAACGAAAAAAATTATTCAAACATAACTTCATTGGATTTGGCGGAAGGTCCATTTAAAGATAAGAAAGAATTAAAAAATGGATTAATCGAAAAAATATCAAAAAGTAAGATTAAATTAGATAATGAATCGCTTGTTATAATTTTAAAAGATATTCAAAGTTATAAAATTTAAAATGGATAATCATCAGCAAACTTATATTGGATATTTAAGGAATTTTGATATAATTGAAATTACAGATGAACCAATGCAAAGTGTATATCCTTTATTTCCTGTAGATAAAATGTTTTATTACAGAAGAGCATATGCCTCTAAGACAGAAGGGGGTTTTTTGAGAAGGGGAGACTTTCAATGGAAGAAAATTCATGGTCCATTTAAGACTAAGAAAGATTGTGCTTTTCATTTTTTGGAAGAATTAGGCAATAAAAATATCAGATTAAATAAAATTTCATTAGAAAGAGTTTTAAAAACAGCAAGATTAACTTACCAAGATTTAAATAAAGAAGTAAAATTTGGAATAGGTACAGAAGATTTACAAAAATATTATAGAATAGATACAGAAGATATAGTACACTAAAAGGAGAATAAAATGGAAAATGAAGAACAAATAGGATTTCATAAGGGAAGCTTGGCAACATTAGTTAAGGAAAGGGAAGAATTAGCAAGGATATTACAAATTGTTAATAGTTTAATACAAGCTCATGTAAAAGCATTGAAAGACTTAGGTGTAGATTTGGAAAAAGAAGCTAAAAAGAAACAAAAAAGTCTGGATGAAAAGATAGCATAAAATGGAAGAAATTTATTGTATCGCCGCATTATCAGGATATAATCATCAAGAAGGCTACTTAGATATAATGCTAAGAAAACTATATTTAGAAAATAAAGCAACATTTGGTTATGATCCTTATGATGAAAGATTAGTTAGGATATTATTTGATGAAATGGATAATCCTTACTTATTATATAAATTATCTAATAAAGATTTAGTCGAAGCCGAATTAAGAAAAAAAATAATTATACCAGAAATTGTACATGAAGAATTTTCTAACTTACATTCAATTGCAGATTTCATAGATAAAGATAATTTACATGACAAAATTCAACAGGATTCATCCCCCTTTTTTGATGAAATAAATCTTAATTAAATGGAAAACCTAAAAATATTAAATAAAAAAGAAGGTGAAAGAGTTCTTGGAAGAATTAAAGAACAATTTGGAATTAAAAATTTAGATTTTGATTATGGAATTTTGCAGAATAAGGGAGGTAAAATATTTTTAATAAGCAAAGATGTTAATAAAATTAAATTAGATAAATTAAGAATAAATGAACTTGGATTGTATGTAGCCAATACAAATAAAGAATTAAGATTAAGCATTGAAGGTTCACAATTATTTGGAAAAAATGCAAGTAAAAATGTTTATGAAGTTAATGAAGAACAAGCTAATTTTTGGTTAAAAGGAGAAGATTTAGAATGTAGTAAGGAATTTAATGGTTTTGTTATAATTAAACATAAGGATGATTATCTTGGAAGTGGAAAATGGAAAGACAACAAAATACTCAATTACATACCGAAGGAACGCAGAATCAAATAATTCGGCATAAGGCTTTAGAGGAATTTTTAATTTTAGATAATGAACAATATACTAAATTCGTTGAAGATCAAGATAGATATTCTAGAAAAGTAATTTTAGATACCAATATTTTTATTATGGCACGTATGGATGGCATTTTCAATTTTATTGAATCTAATCAAGGAAAGGATATAAAGGAATATATTGAAAATTATTTTTTTAAATCAAATCAATATATTTCAGGTTTGGATTCAATAATAAGAAAAAATCAAGGTTTAGTTGTAACAAAAAATATTATTGATGAAATTGATAAATTTTATTTATTTTGGAGAACATCACTGAATCCTGGGAGATATTTTACCCCCGGTGAATTAAATGTACAAAAAGAAAGAAAGTATTTTTTAGAGGTAATGAATAAAAATAAAAAATTACAAGGTCTATTAAAAGAGAAAATGAGGGAATATCTATTAAATTTAGTTAATATAAGAAATTTTTTAGATTCCAATTCTAGAGTTTTAACAAATCCAAACAATTTAGAAAACCTTGATTTTAAAAATTTATTAAAGCATGTAATACAGGGTGGTTTGAATTATAATGGAAAATTAATTTCACAAAATGATAGAGATATATTTTATGATTTATTTGTTAGCTCATTAAATCATTCAACCGGACTTTTATCTAAAGATAGAGATTATGTTAGACTGATGGATAATGTCTCTAGAAATTTAGAAACTTTGAATGGAAAATTGAAAAAAAATAACCTATTTATAAAACAAAATTATTACGTTGAAAAACTATTTACTTACGTTATGCATATTGATAAAGAATAATTACTTTAGACTTTTACCTTCTTGAACTAATAACGCATGGAATTCTTTGTATAAATTAACATCCTCTGGAATATTTTTAGTAATTAAATTTTGTAATTCTTCATAGCTAATATTTTCTTTACAATAACCTAATTTATGCATAATTCCTTTTGTATAATCATCAATGACAAAATAAGGCTTATTATACGCATAAAGTAAAATTGAGTCAGCTGTTTCTTGACCAATACCCCAAATATTTAATAAGTTTTCTCTTGTAATATCATTATTAGAATTTAAAAATTTTATGAATTCTTTAATTTTTTTAGCTTTTTGATTATGATAACCAGAACTTTTAATTAAAGATGATAATTTTCTTAATTGAATTTTAGATAATTTTTCTTTATCAATTAAATTTTTTTCATTCAATAATTTAATTACTTTTTCAACATTATTCCAAGATGTATTTTGAGTTAAGATGGCACCCAAACAAATTTCTAATTGCTTATTTTCTGTTATACAAGGCCACCAATTTTGTTTTCCATACTTTTTTAATAGAGAATTATAAATATTTAACATAATTAAGCTGCTCTTTTTTCTTCTTGAGACTGTTCTAAAACCAAATTTTTTCTTTTTTCCTTTAGGGTATTATAAGAAATGTTTAATATAGGTAATTCTTTTTCAAGTTCGTAAATATGTTCCTTATCAATAGAAGTCTTGTAGGGAGCTTTTTTTAATTTTTTTAGTTCAATATCTTTAATTCTTATTTCTTTCTCTATATCACCCATCATTTTATTTAATTTATTAATTCTGTCTTGTATTGACATAGCAAATAATAAAAACATTATATATTTAAACTTATTTGTACCATAAAATTATTGATGGAAGATAATTTAAAAGAGACGATTCAAACTTATGATAAGATAGCTAATTTATATGCTGATTATAAATTTCCAAAATTATTACAGTTTCAATTGAATAAATTTATTTCTTTATTAATTGGAAAGAAAATTTTAGATGCTGGTTGTGGTCCTGGTCGTGATTTACTTTATTTTAAGGAAGAAGGATTAGATGTTACTGGAATAGATATAAGCAAGGGTATGTTAAGAGAATGCAGAAGAAGAACTAATATAATGGGATTAGAAATGGATATGAGAAAAATGACATTTCCAGAAAATATTTTTGATGGAATTTGGTGTATGGCATCTTTTTCAGATATTCCAAAAGAGGATTCTAGTAAAGTAATAGATGAATTTTATAGAATTTTAAAAAGAGGAGGAGCAATTTATTTAGCAGTTAAAGAAGGAGAGGGTGTAGAAGTTGTAAAAAAGGAAAAATATAATAATCTTCCAAGAGTTTATGTTTATTATAAATTAAATGAACTAGAAAATTTATTAAAAAAGAAATTTGTTATTCTTAATTCAAGCACAGCTAATGATAATGGAACTTCTTGGATAGAGATATTTGCCAAAAAGATTTAATGATAAACTGCAAAATTTAAATTTCTAGGATTAAAGTATTTCAAATAAACTAATCTTCCAGGATTTATTTTACCTCTTTTTCTGTTTAAATCTAAATCATATTTTAATTGATTTACAAACCAAACACCCGCATCTGATTTATTTAATAATTTTTTTTCAATATTTTTTCCATAACCATGTTCTACTACGATCTGTGTCATTATTTTCCTCATTATATTAAACCCATATGAACTTAATAAAAAGAAAGGATCATCTTCATCTAAAACACAAGCACCATAATCACCTCTATTTATTGTTTCTTTTCCTGCCTTAAAACCAACTATAACATGAGAATCTGCAAAAATTTCATCACCTTTCCTTCTTTTTTCTTGATCATATCTTCCATAATGTAAAGGATAAAATTCTTGCTCTCTGCATGTATGATTCCAAGTTAAGTTAAACCAAAGACAACTTGGATTATCTTTTTTTGTTCTTACTAACGGAAAATGAGATATTTTGAAAGGATATTTTTCAACTTCTTTTTTCTTAACTGAAGGAACTATAACATCAACATGACCACCAGATTCAAGTGCCATTTCTAAAGCAATCCTTAAATCACCCCTATTACCAATGTAAGGTTTTGCACGTGCTTTGTCTTCTTTTTGATTAGCTAAAATAATTTCTGCTTCATATATTTCTGTAAAAGGAATTACTCTATATTCTCTTGTTGTGTGATGAATCCCCTGCCAATCATAACCAATACAAGGATCTTCCATATTAATTTTATTCAAGCCATTAATAAACAAATTTGTAGCTGTTACTTTTTCATTTATTGCTTGTTCTAAACTATCATATCTTTTCATTTTTATTACACTAGATTTATGAAGAACTCTTAACCAATTTTTTGGAGCATAATGCGATATATAAAGAACTTGATTTGGTTTTAATTTATTAACTAATGAAGCAAAATAAAAATCACTTGTTGTTGATCCAGAATAAGCTTCCACTTTAATCGCTTCTTTATCTTTTAATGCTTGAGCTACAGTTGGTCTTTTTAATATATCTGATAATGTCATAAGATTACAATTTCAGAAAATTATAAAAAGCTATTTCTTTAAATTTAAGTATATTAATAAGATTACACCAACAACATTAAAACTATCTGCCAAATTAAAAACAGGCCATATTTTTAAATCTATGAAATCTCTTACATAACCAAATAAAATTCTATCTATTAAATTGCTTATTGTACCTGCTAAAATAAAGCTTAATGCTAATCTTAAGTTCTTTTCCCTATAATAATATACACAAACTAAAGCAACAATTACGCTGATAATTATTAAGAATGTAGTGTAACCTTGTAATATGCCAAAAGCAGCACCATAATTCTTAACATCTCCAAGAAAATACTTTGTTATTTGATCTAAAATAATAAGCAAAATTATAAGCAACATAACAAAAACTTTATATAGCTAGTTTATATAACTTT
>JBBSWY010000053.1:0-3019 GCA_038046045.1 Nanobdellota archaeon | reverse complement strand
AACCTTATTATATTATCAACAAAACTTTCTATCTTTGGTTCGTGACTTACTAAAATTAACTGTTTTAAATTTAACTCACTAAGAACATTTCTTACCCTATCTAGCTGTTCATCTGAGAATCCATCTGTTGGTTCATCTAGAATCAATAAATCCCTAGTTTTAATGCTTGAAATTAAATTATTTATAACTTGATTTAAAGCTAATCTGTAAGCTAATGCAGTTGCTGTTTTTTCTCCTCCGCTTAAATATAAGTAATCAATATCATGACCATTTTGATGTATTATTGGAGTAAATTCTTCATCCAACCTTACTAAAAAGTTTTCATTCTCCATTAACATATTAAACCACTTTTCAAACAAAGAATTAAAGTCACCATGAACCCTTAACATAACCTGTTTTTCAATTAAATCTATGACATTAATAAAATATTCTTCCAGCCAAAATTGTATATCATTTATCCTGGTAATATTATTTTTTGTTAATAGCTTTAATGTAATTTCTTTATTTAAATTCTCTACGGTTTTATTTAATTCTTGGATATTTGCCAGATAAGAAGCTCTTTCTATTTCTAAAGTTTTTTCTTTTTCCAATGATTTATCAAGTTCTTTTCTTTTTTCCTCGTAGTTTAAATCTTTATATTGATTAATCTGTTCATTTAATAATTCAAATTTTTCCTTTAAATCAGAAGATTCTAATATTAACCTAGATTTTTCTTTTTCCATCAGTTCTTTCTTTGTTTTTTTATCCTGTAAATCATTTAATTTTAGTTTATTTAATTCAGAACTAGCTCTTTTATCTTTTGAAATTTCTAAATCAATCTCAATTTGTCTAATTTTATCCTGCAATATTATTTTTTTCTGTGTATTTTCATTGATTCCGCGTTCATATTCTATAATTTTTGTTTCCTCTTTTGAAGAAATATCATTTTTATGTTCATGTTTGACATCTTGCTGGCATAATGGACATTTATCTAACTTAGTTATTTTATTTTTTATTTCTAGAGAACTAAATTTTTTGGTTTCAAGCTCGTTTATTTTTCTGTTTGCCATTTCAAGTTCATCTTTTTTTAATGATAATTCAGAATTAAATTCATTAATTTGTTTTTTCAGTTCATCTATATCTTGTAATTTTAAATCTTTAATTTCATTTTCTAATTTATTAATTTTAATTTCTAGTTCTTCTAATTCATCTAAGTTCTTATTATACAATTTTTGAGAATTTTCAAGTTTAAATTCAACTAGCTCAGATTCTTTCTTAAGTTCATTTAATTTCTTTATATCATCTTCAATTAATTTTATTTCTTTTCTTTTATTATCAACTAGTTTATTTATTTCTGTTATTCTTGGTATTAAATCTTGCAAGTTTTTATCTATTACGCTAAATTCTTTGACTTTTTCCTGAACTAACTTCTTTTTATCCTCTAAATCGTAAATTTTACCTTCAAGTTCTTTGCGTTTTTGTTTTAAAAAGGTAATAAATATCTTGGAATTTTCTTTAATTCTTTTATACTTATCAATATCAAACACCCTTCTTAATGTATCTAAACGAATATCTTTCTCGCCAAGTAAAATAAACTTCATTTCTTCTTGCGGAGTATAAACAGTATAACGATAAATTAAGGATTTTGATTTAGTAAGTAATTCTTTAGGGTAATTTAGCAAATCTAAGATAGCTTGTTTAAGTTCAATTGCACTTGCATCTCTTCTTTCACCATCCATTACAATATATCCAGAATCCTGAATTATTGAATCTTGAATTCTTTTTAACCTTCTATTAATAATTATATTTTTATTATCAATTTCAAATTCCAAATTAACACTTCCGTCATCTGCACCATTTCTTAATAATGAAGCGCCTGAAAGATTGCCTTTTCTCAAGCCAAAAAATGCAAAATCTAATGCTAATAAAATGCTAGACTTACCAGAACCAATATCCCCGGCTAATAAACTAGAACCTTCTGGAAAATTAATTTCCCCATTAACATAACTTCTTATATTCTCTAGTTTAATTTTTTTAATTAACATTTTCTATATCAAATACCTTTACACTATCTCTTATTATTCTAGTTTCAAAATCTAAATTTCTTTCACCTTCATCTTTTTCAAGGTTCAAAGAATACATTAACGACTTGGCTACTTCTTCCTGATCAAAAACAGAATTAATATTGCTTAAATTTTCCTTTATTATCGCTAATTCAACTTCCTCTATATCCCCATGTCTAGTTTCATAACCTTCAAATTCCAAACTCTTTAATTTATTTGTGTTTTTTAGGACAATAAATGCATTATAACCATCAAATATATCCTTGAAATTAATATCTGTAGGTTTTCCCGACTTAAGGGTTCCTTCAATTCTTATCGTAACAATTTTATCTTCAACATCTTTTATATTTCTTAATTCTTCTTCCACTTCTTCAATAGTTTTATTCTCTGCATTAATTAAAAAAGAAGCAACATCTTTTAATTTAACTTCAATTCTTTTGATATTAAGTTTATCATCTAAAACATAAAACCCGCCATGTTTTAATTCTTCTAATTCCTTAAATGAATTTGGAAATAATGGACCGGGATAGGCAATTAACCCATAACCTTCTTTAAATTCATTAAATACAATATGAGTATGCCCCCCAGCGTAATAATTAAAATTCTTAGGAAGATCAGTATAACTTTGTCCGTAAACTAATTCCTGGTCTTTTGGTTTAAACTCATCTAACGTAGCATGGAACATAAATATTTTAAATCCCTGTTCATTTTCTAAGCTTTCTTTATCCAGATTAGCATAATAATTTCTATCTAAACCCTGTCTTAAACCAAATATTCCTGTGATTTTTGCATTTGTTTTATCTGTTGTAAAGCTTAATTTGTTATTATTAAATTTCATTGCATTTTCCATTAAACCAGCTTTCTCTAAAACATCAAGCATTGTCTTGCCAGAAGGAGAAAAGTCATGGCTTCCTGGAATTACATAACAAGAAATATCATTTTCTCTTAATTTATCCAAAGCTTGTGCAGTTCTTTTT
>JBBSWY010000052.1:16791-20004 GCA_038046045.1 Nanobdellota archaeon | reverse complement strand
ATAAAGTCAATGAAATAATACAAGTTACCGAAGAGCTAAACGATGAAAATTATAAGAGAGAAATTAATGGATTAATGGAAGCATTAAGGAAGTATAAATTAAAATCCGGATTATTTTTAACTCATGATCAAGAAAGAGAGGAAAAAATTGATAATAAAATAATTAAAATAATTCCGGTTTGGAAATGGCTGTTAATTGAAAATTAAAGCAGGAGAAATAAAATGTACAAAAAACAAATCAAAGATTATTTAGAATCCAGCTTATTAAGTTCATTTGATATTTGTTTAGTAGATATTCCTAAATTTTTATCAAAAATTAATTTTTCGTATGTCCAGATTAAACAATTTAATTTCAACGCTAAAGCGACGAATTCTACATCTTTAACATGTTTTTTTAGTAGCTCCTTAGATTTAGGAATGAATTCTTTATACTCATATGATGGAACCAATTTAACAATTTTAAAAATCGATGAAATTAATTTATTGAATCCTAATTCGGAGATTTTAGATCTAGATAATATTTCTTTTCTGTTATTCAAAAATTCTTCTTTTATTTTTTGGGGAGTAAATAATTCAAGGTTCTTATTAAATATTAATCTTATTATTTCTCCTCCCGAGATTAATGTTCTAAATAATACATTAGAATCAAGAACGACCTTCAACTATATTGAACCTTCTTTTTTTAAGTTTTTGTACATTGAATCTTTAACTTTCTTAGATAATTCATCCGCATCCCTTTCAGTAAATTTAGATTTAGATACTATCTTTATAAATTCGCTTAACATTTCCTGTCGTTTAAGTTCTTTAATGATTTCTTTTTTAGCTAACTCTGACCAATTTATCCAAGATAGGTTTTTCATTTCTGATTTAATTTCATCCGGTATTGCAAATGTTAAAGATGTCATTTATTTAACCCCCCGTTCATTAATTTATTCAAACTTTTTAAACTGTTTAACTTTAGATATTATAATATTCCTTAGTATCTCGGACCACTTAACACCTGAAAATTTATCCATTTTTTCCTTTAACTCTTTTGGTATAGATAAAGTTATCGTAGCCATTTTTGACCTCCAACCTAATTATGTTTATAAACATAAATATGTTAATATTTATAAAGATTTCGCTTTTAATAAGCGAATTTTGAGGTGTTAAAAATGTACAAGAAGCGGATAAAAATTAAAGAGAAAAAATATCTTTATTATTACCATAATTTTAAAGTAAAGGGGAAAGTAAAGAATGTTTTTTTAAGCAGTAATAAGAATGAGGCAGTAGAAAAATTAGAAAAATTATTACATAGAGATTTAACTGAAAAAGAGATTAAATTAATTAATTATGGTAAAACTTTATTGTTAATATTAAGTTTGGCTTCAATAATTGGATTCTTAAGTTATTCTGGATTCGAGATTACCGGATTAGTAACTTTAAAAAATAAATTAATAGATATTTATTATTTAGATTATAAATTTAATATAAAAGAAATTCTTGGAATATTAATAAGTCTACAGGTATTATTCTTTGGGTATAATATTTTCAAAGATTATAAAAATAAAAGGATTGAATTAAGATGGTAAAAAAAGAAAGGTTTATTAACGATAATATTTGATTATGATAGTATAAATAAACAAGCAAACATAATAACTGCTTATCCGAGTTCAAAATGGCAAATAAACTTATACAAAAGAATGAAGAAATAGATTGGGAAAATATCACGGAAGCTGATTTAGGCGAGCAAGTTCACTTTGAAATAGCTAAAGATGCTTTTGGTGATAAAGAACTATATTGCCCTGATTGTAAAATTAAAATGCAAAGAAAAAAGATAAACGTTCCTTTAATTAACACACCGTTTACAGCAAGAATAGATTCCTTTGTTTGTTCTAATTGTGGTAAAGATTTATTAAATGGTACACAAGCAAAAAAGGCAGAAGATTTATCATTACTTTTTCGGGCTACAAAAACCAAGAGTTTTGGTATTAGAAGAAGCTTGAATTATGATGGTAAAAGCGTTTTTATTAGATTACCAATAGAGTTAAAAAAATATAGGAATAAAAAAGCTAGGATAATTCCATTGCAAGAAAAAAAATTTTTAATAGAAATAGAATAAATATTGTTTCTCGGTGATTAAATGAAAACAATTTCAAAAGAAAGACTTATATACTATCGTACTATAAAAAGTACTATAAGGGTGTAATATAATGAGGATAAAAAAGATACTGGTAGAATTAAATGTTGAAGAAAAAATAAACAAAAAACACAGGGTATATCGGGAGGAAATCGATAATGCATTATTTGAAGGAAATCCAATTTATTTTAAAACTAGAAAAAACAATTATATGGCAATTACATTAAAAGAAAGATATATTACCATCGTGTTTAAGTATAATAAAAATATAGCTAATATAAAAACAGCATATCCGTCTTCAGATGGGCAGATTAGATTGTATAAAAAGAGGAGGTTAAAAAAATGAAAGGGTTATATAAAAATATTCATGATGAAGCAATAGAAGAGAAAGATCTAGTTAAAGAAGTAAAATTTGAGATAGATAAGGATGCATTTAAAGGACCTTTTATTTGTCATAATAAAGAAACCAAAAGGATAAAAAAAATAATCTCCTTCGAGGGATTAGATTTTAGTTATGAAACATGGAATTGTAATAAATGTAAAAAAGATTTCTTAGATACAGAACAAGCAAAAAGATTAGATAAAATATGGATGATTGAAAGAATATTAAATGATAAATTGATATCTATAGAAAGAAATGTTAATTACGATGGAAAGACTTTTTTTATAAGATTCCCATTAGAGATTACAAAGAATTGGCACAAAGGAATTCATGCAAATATTAAAATATTAAATCCGGAAGAATTTTTTGTAAAAATAAAAACTTAGATTATAGTTAAAAATGGTAAAAACAATTTCAAAAGATACGCCCTTAGCTGAAATAACATTAAGAAAGTATGAACAACCAAATAATTTAACCCAGCGCGAATTAGTTAAAAAATTATGTTTAAGTTTAGGATTATTACAGCCAGGAGATTCAAGAGATGTTATTGTAGATGTTTTATTAGTTTTAATTAACAGCAAAGAACCTTTAAGTTCTGAAAAAATTAATGATTTGGTTATTGAATTAAGGAAAAAAGAAAATTTGCCATTAAAGGGGATAGCTGGAAGCAATATAAGAAGGCAATTAAAAAGATTAAAGGATTTATTTTTAAT
>JBBSWY010000052.1:0-16691 GCA_038046045.1 Nanobdellota archaeon | reverse complement strand
ATACAGGCTGAGACTGCATTAAAATATACAAAAGATGTTTTAGCTGTTGATGTAGATAAGGATGTTGTTGAATTTTTAAAGAAAAAAGGAATTAATTCTAAGGTTTCTGATTTGTTTAGTAATGTTAAGGGAAAATTTGATTTAATTATATTTAATCCACCTTATTTGCCTAATGATGAGCTAGAAGATAAAGAAAGTAAAAAAATAACAACCGGAGGGGAATACGGATTTGAGATTTTAGAAAGATTTTTTTCTCAAGTCAATAAATATTTAAATAAAAATGGTAAAATATTAATCGTTTTTAGTTCATTAACAAATAAAAACAAAGTTAATAAAATAATTAAACAAAATAAATTAAAGTTTAGATTATTAGAAGATAAAAAGATATTCTTTGAAACCTTATATTTTTATTTAATAGAAAGGAATTAATATTACTAAATTTTAACAATTTTATGAGAGAAATAGTTTATGTATCAAAAAGTGCTTGGACTACTGGAAATTTTAAAGATTTAATGCAAGCTGGAAGAATGGATATAGTTTGTCATGCTATTATAATGTCATTTTTCATCTCTAATAAATTACGAGATAATGTAAAATTACATTTATTTTTCTATGGCAAGCCAGATCCACCAAAACATTTAGAATTAATGCCAAGAATTACTGAAGGCTTTAAAATAAGCAAAAAAGATATTGCGGGATTAATTAAAAGAATGTTGTATAAATATAAAAAAGGTAAAAAGAATGAGGTATTTCCTGGTTGCTTTGTTGAAAAATTATCTTTGAATAATTTTATTGAGGATATTAAAGATAAGGATATTTATATTTTAGATAAAGATGGAGAAGATATTAGAAACATTAATATAAAGGATAATTCTATATTTATATTGGGAGATCATGAAGGTCTGGAAAAAAGAGAATTAAAAAACTTAAAGAAAATTGCTAAAAAAATCTCGCTTGGAAACAAAATATATTTTTCAAGTCAATCTATCACAATATTAAACAATGAATTAGATAGGAGGAATCTATAATGGAAATTTGGCAATTAATATTAATAATAATTGTCTTGTTTATTTTAATTAATTTTGTATTTAAAACAGCCAAATTTATTTTGAAATTAATAATGGCTTTAATTATTGCCGGGGTAATTTATTATTTGCTTAGATAAATAATTATTGTTCAATTAATATCTTATTCCCTATTTTTGAGATTGTTATTTCTTTCCCTTCTTTTAATTGTAATTGTTTTTCTAAGTCACTTGGCACTCTAAAAACCAATCCTTTACCACTCTTTGATAATTTTCTATATAATTTTAATGGTTCAGGCCATACCCCTAGTCTTCTTGCTATTGTTATTGTTTTTTTAGTTTCATTCTCGTCAACAAATTCTTCATTACATTTATTACATCTTTCGCCTTTTACTACAAATATATATCCACTTATTTCTAGAATAATATCTTCCACTTTTTCTAAGTTACCTTTTTCGCAAGATGGACATTGTTTCATTTTCCCTCAGCTCCGGTTATTATAAAGATTTGTTTTTCATCTTCATAAACTACAAAGATTATTTTTCTGCTTTTTCCAGATGAACCGCGTCTTGTATATGATTCATATTTTATTTTACCTACTTTATCTATTTTATATGCATTCTTTAAAGCATCTCTTATATCTTCAATATCAAAGTTCCATTTTCTCATCCAACCGAGTACAAAGTGTTTGCTTGGTTTGATCTCATATTCATCATAACTAAT
Source organism: Nanobdellota archaeon (assembly GCA_038046045.1). Lineage (GTDB taxonomy): Archaea > Nanobdellota > Nanobdellia > SCGC-AAA011-G17 > GW2011-AR20 > GW2011-AR20. The sequence goes on along the minus strand of JBBSWY010000052.1, from coordinate 14,944 downwards.
CATTATATTTTCACTACAAAATGTGTGGTTTTTGTTATTTATAAGTTTTTCCTTTTTATTAATAAAGTTTATAAATCATCATCTTACTGAGAACTTATGGATGTAGCAATATTATACTCTGGTGGAAAAGATTCAACTTATGCTATCGAATATTGTCAAAATAAAAACTGGAATATAAAATATTTAATTAGTGTAAAGCCCAGCAGAACAGATTGTTATTTATATCATTATGCAACTGTTGAACTTACAAAAGAGTTATCCAATATTCTTGGTTATAAACAGTTTTATTTAACTTGTGATGTCGCAGATCCGGAAAAAGAAGCTTTAATTGTTAAAAATCTTGTTGAAAAAAATAAAGTAGATGCATTAGTTCTTGGTGGTGTAGGATTACAAGAAACTCAGTTAAGAAGTTTGCAAAAAGCCTTACTTCCATTAAAAATTGAGGTATTTGCAAGTCATTCTGGTGAAGATCATGAAATATTATTTAGAGATATGATAAATAAGGGTTATAAAATTATAATTACACAAGTTGCAACAGATGGTGGAAAGAAATGGTTAGGAAGGGAGATTAATAAAGAAAATTTTGAAGAATTTAAAAAAGATTCAATAAAATATGGTTTTCATATTGGTTTAGAAGGTGGCTATATGGATTCCTTAGTTGTAGATGCTCCATTTTTCAATAAAAAATTAGAAATACTAAACGCAGAAAAAATATTTGAATCAGAATATAACGGATATGTTAATGTTAATAATTTTAAACTTGTAGAAAAGACTCAACAAATAATAAAAAATTAAATTATTTTTCAAGAATTTTCTTTTTATGTCTTGCTGAATTTAGTTTTGTAGTCTTTAAACTTTAAAACAAAAGACTTATAAATGTGTCTATACATCGTATAGACATGCAAAATTTGATAATTAAAGAACAGATTAGGAAAAGGGTGGCACGATCAGGAAATGGCGGAGCGGTTTGGGTTCCAAAAGATTGGCTGGGAGAAGAAATAATAGTTACAAGAATTGAAACTCCAAAATTATCTTTAGAAGAAGGGATTATAAACATTCTTTTGCCTTATTTAAAAGAAATATCGGGAATTTTCTTATATGGATCTTACGCAAGAAAAGAAGAAACAAAAGATTCTGATATTGATATTCTTGTCATAACAAAAAATATACCTAAAATAGAGAAAAATAAAAAATTTGATATAAATTTTATAGAAATTAAAAAGATTAGAGAAGCAGTTCAAAATAACCCTTTTATTTACGAAATTGTTAATGAGGCTAAACCAATTATTAATACTTATTTATTAGATGAATTAAAACAAAGCAAAAAAGATTTCAAGCATTTTATTGAATGGTTTAAAGATACAACAAGCGACAGTATTAAAATTGCTGAGACATTTATTAATTTAGATAAAATGGAATCAAATTATTTAAGTTCTTACAATGTGATATATTCATTAATATTAAGATTAAGGGGGGTATTTTTAATAAAATCTGTTTTAGATAATAAAATATTTTTGAATTCATCTTTTAAAAAGTTTATAACTAAATTTATTTCAGAATCTGAATTTAAAAAAGTTTATAAAATATATAAAAATATTAGGGGTAATAAAAAGATAGAGAATTTAAAGATAGAGATAAATATAATAGAAAAAATCTTAGAAGTCTTAGATAAAGAGGTTAAAAATTTAAATGCCAAATAGAAAAAAGAGATTAAAAAAAGGAATTGAATCTTTGCAAAAACAAATATTGTTGCATGAAGAAAAATTAAAAAAAGCAAAAAAAGAAGGGAAATTAGAATTAGCAGACTATTATGAAAAAGAGGTAGAAAATATGAAAGAATATAAGGGGAAAAAAGAAAGATTATTTAAAAAATAAAATTTTTCTAAATCTTTCTATTAATCTTTAGAATTAATTTTCTTTAATAATTTTGGTAATTCACTTACGCTTTTAATAACATAATCTGCACCTTGTTTCTTTAATAACATACTACTTGTATGACCTGTTAAAACTCCTATTGCTTTTATGCCTGCTCTTTTTCCAGCAATCATATCATAAATAGAATCACCAACCATAAAATTTGGTTTGCTATGATCTAAATGTTCTGCTTTAAATATTTCATCTGGCCACGGTTTTCCATGTTTAACATCATCATTCCCTATAATAAGTTTAAAATATCTTCTATTAATCTTCGCTCCTTTTAATAATGCAATAATATTACTATGAGAACAATTACTTAATAAAGCTAAATTATAATATTTTTTTAAAATTTCTAAGGTCTTAATTGCTCCTGGAATTTGTTTAGCATACTTGTAAGTTTTTTTTATTAATAAATAATCATGAACTTTTGCTGTTTTTTCTATTTGTTCTTTGCTTAACTCTGGTGCAATAATCTCAATTAAACGCCTATGCGGCATACCAAATAAAGAAACCATAAATTTTGGCTTTTTAATTTTTATTTTAAATTCTTTTAAAGCATAATCATAAGCAGTTAAATGGCACTTATCAGAATAGATTAAAGTATCATCCAAATCAAAACAAATCAATTTTTTCATTTTTCTGAATTCTTTATGCTTATTATGAATGCGGTAGTTATCAAAGTTATAAACAATATATAAAGAAATGATATTAATCTTCCAAAATTATTTGCTTTTACCTCTTCTTGTAATCTATAATCATTGGAATAAGATAATTTAGTTGTTAGATTAGGGTAATTAACTACTGTATAAGCTTTAATTGGTTGTGTCAAATCCAAGCAAACACTTTCAGAATATGGGTTATTTTTATAAACATGATAATATTCATGAGATAATATATTAATAAAAAATGCACTTGGCAATATTAATAACAAGATTAATATAACAATTAATGAAAATTCTAGATAAACTTTCTTCATTTTTTATATAAACATTACAATTTTAGGTATTTAAAAAATCTTTCTTTTGGTGTTTTGAAAAGATTTATATATTATCTAATTAAATAATGTTCATGGTTTTAGAAGATTTAATTTTCCCTGAAAAAGCAGAGCGTAAACCCTGGGAATTGTTTTTTCTTGGTGCATTATATGCCAGCATAGGAATGCTGTTATCATTATGGATATTTAGAAGTGAATCTAGCATGATAATGGTTTTACTTACGGTAGTTGCAGTTATTCCTTTGATGTATAAAACATTTAAAAGGGAAGAAAAGAAAGATACTTTGATTTATGACGAAAGGTCTTTACTAAAAGAACATGGAAAGGCATTAAAATTTTTGATTTGCTTATTTTTTGGATTTATTGTTGCTTATGCATTATGGTTTATTTTCTTGCCCGATCATTTAACCTCTACATTATTCAGGGTTCAATTAAATACAATTAATCAGATTAACTCAAAGATAATAGGAAATAGTATAGAAAATAATGTGATTTTCCAGATATTTTTCAATAATTTAAGAGTTTTATTTTTTGCAATATTGTTTGCATTTTTTTATGGTGCTGGTGCAATATTCATTTTAACCTGGAATGCTTCTGTTATTGGTGCTGCAATTGGGGATTTTGCGAAAATAAAGTTATCTAGTTTAAGCAGTTATTTTTTTACTATTCCTTTTGCAATAGGAAGATATATGACTCATGGTGTATTTGAAATTCTTGCTTATTTTGTTGGTGGTTTAGCTGGTGGAATAATTTCAGTAGCTATAATAAATCATGATATTAATTCAGAAAAATTCAAAGTAATAATGAGAGACAGTCTAGATTTAATATTTTTAAGCATATTATTATTAGTTTTAGCTGCTTTAGTAGAAGTTTTTATTACCCCTTTAGCTTTTAGTTAAGTATTTAAATTTTTTTATAATTTTTAAGGTATGATTGACTTGAATATAATTAGTTTACAAGGAATTAGGAAAATTCTAACCTATGATAAAGCTAAAAGAGAAAATGGTTATTTAATTGAACTATTAAAAGATGGAGAAAAAACATTATCCTATTTGACAGCAATTTATCCCGGTTTTTTTAAAGGTTACCATTTGCATAAGATTAGAAATGCAAATTATGTTTGTATTAAGGGAAAGATAAAAATTATTTTATATGATTTAAATAACAAAATAAAGGGAGAGGTAATTCTAGACTCGAATAATCTAGAAAGGCTCCACATTCCAATAAACATAGCAACCGGGTTGGAAAATATTTGTAACGAAGAAGTTCAGCTTATAAATTTTCCAGATCCACCATATGAACCCTCACATCTAAAAATTGGAGAACAAATTGAATATACAAAAGAAAGACTTGAGGGATTAATGAAGTGAAAAATATACTAGTTACCGGGGGTTGTGGATTTATTGGAAGCAATTTTATTAGATACGTGCTTAGTAATCATTCCAATTATACCATTGTTAATCTAGATAAACTAACTTATGCTGGAAATGAAGAGAATTTAAGAGAATTTAAAACTGATGAAAAATATCATTTTAAGAAAGGGGATATTTGTAATCGTAATTTAGTTGATAAAATTATAAAAAATGGTAATATTGATACTATAGTAAATTTTGCCGCAGAATCCCATGTAGATAAATCAAACCAAGAAGAAGCTGAAGAAATTTTTAAATTGACAAATATAACTGGAACAACTATATTATTAGAAAGAGCAAGAAGAAATAAAATTGAAAGATTTTTACAGGTAAGTACAGATGAGGTTTATGGAAGTGCTCAAGAAGGAAGTTTCAGTGAAAAATCTTCATTAAATCCTACTTCAATTTATGCAAAAAGCAAAGCAGAAGCAGACGAAAGAGTGTTATTATATTCAAGATATATAAACACTTTAATTACAAGAAGTTCAAATAATTTTGGTCCATATCAATATCCTGAAAAATTTCTTTCTTTAATGGTAACTAATTTATCACTAGCTAAAAAAATTCCTGTTTATGGTGATGGAAAACAAATAAGAGACTGGATTTATGTTGAGGATAATTGTGAAGCTATTTATTTTGTTTTAAATAATGGAAAACCTGGCGAAATATATAATATAAGTACAAAAAATGAGTTAGAAAATATTGAAATTGCAAAGAAAGTATTAAAACTAACTGGAAAAAACGAAGATTCAATAAAATTTGTTTTAGATAGGGAAAATCATGATTTACGTTATTCTATAGATAATACAAAAATAACTGAATTAGGATGGAACACAAGAAGTAGTTTTGATGAATCTCTTGAAAAAACGGTTAATTGGTATATAAAAAATGCAGAATGGTGGATAAGTATCAGAAATAAACCGGAATTTAGAAAATGGTATGAAGAAGAATATATTAAAAAGAGGGGTTTAGAATGAAGGGGGTAATTTTAGCTGGTGGAGAAGGAACTAGACTAAGGCCATTTACTTATGTTACAAATAAACATCTTGCAAATGTTTATGAAAGTGTAATGATTAAATATCCTCTAGAAACCTTGGTCAATGCTGGTATAAATAATATTTTAATAGTTTGTGGAGATCATCAATCCGGTCAATTTTTAGAATTATTAAGTGATGGGTCTGGGGTAAATGAGCGCTTAAAAATTAAATATGATAATAGAATTAAAATAACTTACAGGATACAACGTGGAAATCCTGATGCTCCAAGGGGTGCTTTTGGTATTGCAAATGCATTAAGTTTAGCTGAGGATTTTGCAGATAATGAAAGAATAGCAGTAATTTTAGGGGATAATTTTTTTGAAGATAATATTAAAGAATATGTTAAAAATTTTGAAAGAAGCATATATGGTGCAAAGATATTTTTAAAAGAAATAAATTTAGAAAATGCGCATAGATTTGGAATTGCTGAAATTGTTGATGGTAAAATTAATAGTATAGAAGAAAAACCAAAACAACCTAAATCAAACTTAGCAGTAAGTGGTTTATATTTTTATGATGATAAAATTTTTGAAATAATAAAAAAATTAAAACCAAGTGAACGTGGTGAATATGAAATAACTGATGTGAATAATTTTTATTTAAAAAATGATAGTTTAGAATTTGAAATATTAACTGGGCATTGGGGTGATATGGGTACGCATGAAAGTAGAATTGGAATAGAAAGATTTTTAGTCAATAAATATGGGTTTTCTAAATAGTAATATATATAAATAGTTCTTAGTTTTTAGCTGTAATGGGGGATGAAGTTTTAGAGCAAAGAAAAGAGAATGTTAAAAAATTCTTAAATAAATTAAAATTAAATAATGAGAATTTAATTTATTTGGGAATTTATTTATTATTATTCATTTTGATTTATTTAAAATTTGGAGATTCTTTTAGATTAGGAAAAAGTTTTGTTTTTATTATTACTCCTTTAGTTTCTATAATCTTATTTTTTTTCAATAAAAGAGTTCCAGCTTTATTGTTCAGCATTATAAGTTTTAGTTTTATATTAAGACTACAAAATTTACCTTATTTAATAGACATTACAACAAATTTGTATATTCCTGCTGATCCAGATGCAATGGCTTTTATGAGATATGCCAAATATTTATTAGAACACGGAAGCATAATGGCAGTTGATACATTAAGATATTATCCATATGGCTTCGCGGGAACTCAAGAATTTAGCTTTCTTGCCAATTTTATAGTTTATTTGTACAAATTTTTACACATATTTATCCCAAGTATAACAATAGAATTAGCGGATATTATTTTCCCAGCAATAACTTTTGCTATAAGTATGGTATTTTTCTTTCTACTTGTAAGAAAATTGTTTAATAGCAATGTTGCTTTACTTGCTACTGCATTTTTGGCGGTTGTTCCAAGCTATTTATTTAGAACATTAACTGGAATTTCAGACAAAGAAGCTTTAGCAACTGTATTTTTTTATGCTGCATTTTATTTCTATGTTTTAGCATGGAATAGTGAAAGCATAAAGAAAAAAATTACTTTTGGAAGTTTAGCTGGAATCTCCACAGGATTAACAACATTAATATGGGGTGGGGGGGGTTTTATATTTGTCATTATAGGTATATTTGCTTTAATTGAGCTATTACTTAATAAAATAAAAAAATCTGAATTTTATTCGTATTTATCGTGGATTTTATCTTCAATAATATTTTTAAGATTATTATTTCCAGACAGATTTGGCCTTGGTACCTTTATTTTATCAACAAGCACTTTTATAGCCATATTGGTATTATTTATATGGATAATAAATTATTTAATATTTGATTTAAATTTATTAAAAATAAAAAGTAAGTTAGAAAATAAATTTCCTGAGAAAGTATTTAGTTTAATTGTCTCTTTATTAATAATTTTTATTGCTATAATAATACTTTATGATATATCATTTATTTATGATAAAATATCACTTATATTTAATGTATTGGTAAAAGCATTTGCTGGTAGTAGATGGGTTAGAACAGTTGCAGAAAATAGTCAGCCCTATCTAATAGACTGGATTTCTAATTTTGGTAAAACTTATTTTTGGATGTTTTTAATTGGTTCGATAGTCTTATTTTATGAGATGGTTAAAAATTTGAATAAGAAAGATAAATGGATTTCAATATCCGTATATCTTTTATTCTTATTTGGATTTACATTCAGCAGATATTCACCAAATTCTACTTTTAATGGGGTAAGTAAATTATCAATTTTTGTTTATATTTTTTCTTTAATAACATTTTTATTATTTATAGTTATAACTTATTTGTATTCATTTTATAAAAAGAGAGAACTATTTGATGAAATATTAAAGTTTGATAAATTATATACATTTGTGTTTGTCTGGTTTTTTATAATGATCATAGCAGGAAGAAGTGCAGTTAGATTATTATTTATACTCTCTCCAATAACGGCAATATTAGCGGCATATTTAACTTTTAAGGTAATTGAAGAAATTAATAAATTTTTAAAAACAAGTTATTACAAAGTTATAGCTTATGTTGTGATTGGATTATTTGTGTTATCAATATTATCTGGTTTTGCTAGTTCAAGTTTAGCACAGGCTTCTGGAGTTGGCCCTACTTATAATCAACAGTGGCAATATACAGGAAAATGGATTCGTGAAAATACTCAAGAAGATGCCGTATTCGCGCACTGGTGGGATTATGGTTATCTAGTACAATATAATAACAGGGCAACAATAAGTGATGGTGGTAATGCTGGAGGTTATGAAATAAATTATTTTACAGGGAGGCATGTTTTAACAGGACAAAGTGAACAAGAAGCGTTGGAATACCTTAAATCAAGGAATGTAACTCACTTTTTAGCTGTTTCGGATGAAATTGGAAAATATCCTGCTTACTCTTCCATAGGATCGGATGTAAATTATGACCGTTATTCATGGATTACAACATTCGGATTAGATCCAAAACAAACCAGAGAAACAAGAAACGAAACTGTTTTTGTCTATAGCGGTGGATTTCCATTAGATGAAGATTTTATTTATAATAATAAAGTTTATCCAAGACAAGCTGCAGGCATCGGAGCAATATTAGTGCCATTAATTTTAAATAATGAACAAGTTGTCGGAATAAATCAGCCTAAAGCAATTCTTGTTTATAATGGTGAACAACTTGAATTACCTTTAAGTTGTCTTTATATGAATAATGAAAAATATGAATTTGATAATGCAGTAATGAATGGTTGCTTTAGGATTATTCCAACGATAAATGATAATTTAATAAATAATATTGGTGCTGGATTATTTTTATCACCCAGAGTTAAAAAAACAGTATTTGCAAATTTATACTTATTAAATAAAGAAAGTGAGAACTTTAAACTAGCTTATTCTGATGAAGATCGAGTGCCTTTAGCATTATATAATGGAAGATTAATTGGACCTTATAAAATTTGGGAAATTAGTTACCCTAAAGATTTAAAAGTTCCTGAATATTTCTATAAAAGAGAATTACCAGATGAAAGAGTAACAAAAGTCAGAGAAGAATTTTGAAATGAAAATTTCTAATAAACTTTTTTATATTCCTGTATTTTTATTAGTTGGAAATTTAATATTTAGATTAATAAATCAGTCTAAGATATTAAAAATGTTTCCATTAGATACTGTTAATGACTGGTCTTCTTATATAGCTTTATTAAATTTTTTAGATAAATGTGGTTTCCATAACTTTTGTACTTATTGGTATAATGGTTTTACAAGTTTTATAATAACACAGCCGGGATGGTATTTCTTTACTTACCCGATATATTTGATTTCTAAAAGTTATATATCTGCATCTTTTATCTCGATGATTATTATATTTATATTATCATTTATAGTTATTTACAAATTTGGTGATGCTTTTAAAATAGACAAAAGGAAGAGAATTTTATTCTATCTATTATTATTTGCAAATGCAGCATCTATAGGAAATTACATTAGACTTGGTAGGGTCCCTGAATTTTTTGCATTTTTCTTATTTGTTCTTTTTACGTTTATTATATTATATTATAAAGATAAAAAACTTGATTGGAGATTTATTTTTATTATACCAATTTATTCTTGGATATTAATTTCGCATCAAACATTTGCGATATTATCTTCTTTAATTTGGATTTCAATATTTTTAATAAAAGACTGGAAATCTAGAATTTATATCATAATTTCTATAATCACATCTTTTATTGCATCATCTTTCTGGTTAATTCCTTATATATTTAATTTCTTTAATACCGTTGGTATTGATAAACCCATTGGAATTAATATATTAAGTTTTGATAAAGAACATTTGCTTGAAACTATATTTACTTTTATAATTCCTTTAGTTTTCTTATTTATATTTTATTTATATATTAAAAGAGTTAAATATGATAAAAGGGAGATTATATTTTATTCTCCTGTTTTGTTTATCTCTTTGTTATTCTTATTTAGATTAACTGCATTTATACCAATATTGAACTATATTTATCCAGATGTTTATATGAGTTTTATTTTATTTTTTATATTATTCTTATTTTTTAAGAATTTTAAATTAAATAATAATGCTCTGGTAATGATTATTTTATTATCAATATTTAGTGTATTAATTAATATTATTTATACCCCTTTTTTTATTGAACATACACAATTAGAAAAAGATACTTTAGAAATTATGAATGATATTAAAACAAATTTTTTAATGACAAATACTTATTCAAGCACATCTTATGGAAAGGCTTATTATTCTTATGCACCAATTTATCTTAACATTTCAACACCTTCTGGTTGGGAGAAAATACAAAGTCCATATTATCGTAATTTAATAATAAATTTTACAAATGGTGTTTATGATAAAGACTGTAATTTATTATATGAAAGTGCTAGAAAATTAAAAGATGATTACATTATTTCTTACAATGAAGATTGTAATTTTCTGGAAACATGTAGATATGTAAATAAAGTAAATAAGATAAATAATGTATGTTTATACAAATTTTACTATAATTAACAAGATTTAAATATCTTTCCTAATAATTTTAATTTTATGAAAATATTAATAACCGGGGGTGCTGGTTTTCTAGGAAGCCATCTTTGTGAAAAGTATGTTAATGAATCAGAAGAAAATAAAGTTATTTGTTTAGATAATTTTAGTAATGCTGATTTATTTAATATTAGGGAATTATTGGGGCATAGAAATTTTAGACTTGTTAATGGGGATATAAGAGATAAAGATTTATTAGATAAATTAATGCCGGGGGTAGATGCTGTAATTCATTTAGCAGCTCAGATTCATGTAGATAAATCAATTATTGATCCTAAGGATACTTATGATACAAATGTGATTGGAACTTTAAATGTTTTAGAATCTGCAAGAACTCATGACCCAAAAAAAATAATCATAGCATCGACCAGTGAAGTTTATGGTCCTGCTAAATATACTCCAATGGACGAAAATCATCCATTAGAAGCACCACACCCTTATGGAGCAAGTAAAATAGCAGCAGATAGAATGGCTTTAGCTTATAATAAAACCTATAATCTTGGAGTAGATATTGTAAGATGTTTTAATTTTTTCGGGCCAAGACAAAAAGATTCGGGATACGGGGGGGCAATTTCCATATTTACAAAAAGAGTTCTAAATAATCAACCACCAATAATTTATGGTGATGGTACTCAAACTAGGGATTATATGTATATAAAAGATGCTATAAAAGCATACGATCTTATAATGAAAAATAATAATAAAAATCATGATAGAATAGTAAACTTTGGTACTGGTGTTGAAACATCGATACTTGATTTAGCTAATAAAATAATAAAGTTATGTGGAAATGATTTAAAACCGGTATTTGTTTCATCAAGACCAGGAGAGGTTCAGAGACTACATTGTAATTATAATAAAGCTAAAGAATTATATAATTTCAAACCAGATTATGATATTGACATGGGATTAAACGAGTTTATCGATTGGTATAAAAATTATAAATCTGAAGAGTGGACTAAGATAGGTTAATTTTATTTCTTAATTTAATGACTGTTTTTCTAAATTTGATTAATTTTTTTAAAAAGTAAATGCTATCATTAAATATTTTTACGGTTGAGCCTCCTTCTTTATTTGGGGTATAAATTAGAGGTATTTCTTTTATTTTTAAACCATTTAAATAAGATCTAACCATTATTTCTGTATCCCAAAACCATCGATCTTCATTTATTTCATTTAAAACTGGAATTATTTTTTCGCGTCTAAAAAATTTGAAACCAGATTCTGTATCGTTTAATCTTACATTTAATAAAAGTCTTAAAAGAAGATTGTAAGCATGTGTGGTAAAACCACGAATCACTCCTGTTGAATTTAATTTGTATTTCCTAAGGTATGTTACAACATCATATCCTTTTTTTAATTCTTCTAAGAATATGGGAATATAACGTGGATGAAGTTCCAAATCTGTATCAAGAAATCCTACAAACTCCCCTTTGGCTATTTTAAATCCGTTACTTACGGCTCTTCCTCTTCCGATATTATATGGGTGTTTAAATAATCTTATATGTTTATATTTTTTTGATAATTTTTTCATTATTGAATAAGTCGAATCAGTGCTACCATCATCCACAATTATTATTTCATATTTTATTTTATTTTTATTTAGAATGTCTTGTATAGTTTCTACACCCCCCTGTAAAACTTTTTCTTGATTTAAACAAGTTAATACTACACTAAGTTCCATTTTGATATTCCAAAGAATTTATAACTTTTTTAAATGCCTCTACAACATCCTTTGCATCCTCTAATTTTAAACCAGAATAAATTGGAAGTTTTATAATATAATTGAAATAATTTTCTGCATTTGGAAATTGTCCTCTTTTATAACCTAATTGTTTATAATATTCGTGCAAATGCAATGGTAAATAATGAATGTTTGAAGAAATTCCTTCTGCATTTAATGCTTTAATAATAAAATCTCTATCTCTAAATGGAACTTTAACAGTATAAAGATGCCAATTTGTTGTCCTATCTTTTTTTAGATAAGGTATCTTAATATTTAATAAGTCTTTTAGTTCATTATTGTAAAATTGAGCAATTCGATCACGCTTTGCATTCATAATATCGATTTTTTTCAATTGTTCTAATGCAATTGCGGCTAAAATGTCTGATTGAACATAACTCAATCCCTCAGAAACAACACCTTGTGTTCTTCCTAATTTATTTTTTTCTTTTTTAAAAAAATATTTCATGGTTCCTTTTTCTTCGAATATTCTTGCTTTTTCAGCAATCTTATCATCATTTGTTATTAAAGCGCCACCTTCTCCACATATCAAATTCTTAGTTCCATGAAAACTTAAACAACCTATATCTGCTAAATTACCTGCTTTTTTTCCTTTGTAAGAAGAGCCTATAGCATGCGCTGCATCCTCCACCACTAAAATTCCTCTATCTCTTCCAATTTCATTTATTTCATCCATATCACATGGTTGGCCTGCAAAATGTACAGGTATAATTACCTTAGTCTTATCATTTAAATTATTTTTAATAGAATCAATTGAAATATTTCCAGTATCATATTCGCAATCAGCTAAAGTTAACTTTAAATTCATAAATGTTCCGACAATAGCTGAAGAATTAAATGTATATGTTGGGGAGATTAGTTCACCATTTTTAGAGTTGGTTGTTATAAGTGATAAGTGCAAAGCAGATGTACAAGAATTCACAAAAATTGCATGTTTGGCATTAAGATATTTAGCTAAATTATTTTCAAATTCCTCTGTTTTTGGGCCATTACCCTCAACTAAACCAGATTTTATTACTTCAGATGCAGCTTTAATTTCTTCTTCACCAAAATCAGGTCTTGATATTGGAATTTTATTTTCCCTTACGGGAGAACCTCCATTTATTGCTAATTTTTCCATAAAATAAACATAATAAAAATATTTTTAAATCTATTTATTAACTATATAAATCTCTGTTGATTTATTATTTATTTCAAATCTTTTTATTAATGTCAGATTTAATTGTTCTTTAACATCTAAAATTTGTTTTGATGAATGTTCCTGTGGTGAATAATAATAAATATTAATATTATCTGGGTTAATTGAGAAATTTTTATTTTTATCGGCCAAATTTGGAAGTGGGTTAATTGTAGCTACATTTAATGGTTTTTTTACATATCCTGAATATGGATATTTTAATTCAAAAGACTGTGGAAATGCAGCTAGTACAACTGAATCTGGAAAATTATTTTCTATATATGATGAAGCTAATTGATGAGTTTTTATTAAATCAACATATTCCATATTATTTTCTAATGTAAACCCTTCTGTAGACCTATTGCCAAAATAGTTCAGCGAGAATATTATTATTATAATAATTAATATTAGATATTTATAGTTCTTAAATAATTTATTAATAGAAAATGAATAAAGTAAGAATATTATTGGAAGAGATGGTAATAAATAACGTGTAGCAACCGGTATTATAAAAATTAAAAGTGATATAATCATTAATAAAGTAATTACAATCTCATGATTTTTAAGACCGATTATAAATTTAATAATTTCTTTATAAGTTAAAATGATTACTATAAATAATAATGAAAATAATAAACTAAATGATTTAACGGTATTAAAATATGTACTTATATTTGGATAATAGTTTAAAAAGAATTTTGTAAAGAAATTTATATTGTATAAGAATATAAACATAATTAAAAAGATTATAGAACAAAATATAAATTTCTTTAAATTTTTGATAACTTTTAATTTTTTAATGTCTATAAAGGAAATTAAGAAAAGAGAAGTTAATAACCACCTATACTGATCAAAAAATATAGTTTTTAATATAATTAAAAGGTTAAATAAATTTTTTATTGGCATTATATGTATTACAGAAGCGTTTAATGGATAGAAAATTTGATTATATAATAATTTATTTATAAGTAAGGATAAAAAAAATATTAACAAAGGAGAACAATAAAGAATTAAATTTCTATCTTTTTTAATTAATTTAGACAAGAATACTCCAAAAACAACGAGTATGCCTAATTCTTTTGTAAGTATAGCCAAAGAACTAAATATAATATATGGGATTGGTTTTGATTTTATAGAAAAATATATTGACATAATCATTAAAGCAGTTAAAGGTATATCTAAAAAAAGCATTGCAGAATAAGAAAAGAATATTGGTGTAAACATTAATAATAATGAAGCAATAATTCCTACGGGTCTATTAAATAATTCTTTTCCAATTAAATATGTAAAATATAAAACTAAAAGAGAAAAGAATAATATTGCAGAATTCGCGATTACTTGATAAGCTCCAAATATTTTAAATAAAAATGCTATAAAAAATGGCAGAAATAAAGGATGTCCTCTATTAGAATCTAATAAATCCCAATTAATTTCACCATGATAGATTTTATCAATAGTTGGAGCAATATAATTTAAACCATCCCAATAATAAGGTAAATTCAAAACAGGATATTTAAATAATATTAATAAAAGAAATAAAAATAGTAAAAAAACAAGGTCATATTTTCTTTCATTAATTGCCATAATTTGATATAGCTTAGTAAGATTTAAATAACCTTTTATAAAGACATAAATT
>JBBSWY010000051.1:0-4185 GCA_038046045.1 Nanobdellota archaeon | reverse complement strand
ATTAGAATATGAACAAGAAAAAGTTTATTCTTTATTAGCAACATTACCAAATAATGCAGAATTACAATACTCGACATTAGGAAATTCTGAAAATGCCTTTGATACTTCAAGATTATTAAATACAAATTTAAAAAATTTAGGTGAAAAGGAAATTACAATCAAACAGATTTATCCCAAACAAAATAATATTCAATGTACAAATAAAAATTATCCTGAATGTAATATTTATAAAATATATTCTAAAATTCCTAGTAAGATAAAAAATGTTAATATTATCTCAACACCAGTTTCATTGTATTTTCCTTTAACAGAAGAGTATAAAGCTGCAATATTAGAAATAAAATGGTATTATTAAAAAAAGCACAAACAGAAACAATTGGATTAGTTGTAATTGTAATAATTCTAGCTTTCATATTG
The DNA here is from genome assembly GCA_038046045.1 of Nanobdellota archaeon. Classification (GTDB taxonomy): domain Archaea; phylum Nanobdellota; class Nanobdellia; order SCGC-AAA011-G17; family GW2011-AR20; genus GW2011-AR20. The sequence continues at coordinate 3,768 of JBBSWY010000051.1, read as the reverse complement.
ATATTTGCTTTGCAATTCTTAACCAAGGATAAAGGGAATGAGTTAAATGAACGTTATTCAAAGTTAAATGCTGATAACTTACGTAGTGTAATATTAAAAACTAATTTATGTAACGATGTAAATATAAAAGATGAAATTATTAGCTGTAATGATTTTAGTTTTACAAGATGTCAGGATTTTAATTGTGAGAAATTAAATGTTATAATAAAAGAAATAATTCAAGGAAGTGTAAAAAATAATTATGAATTTTTAGCTGGAAATATTAAGCTAAATAATGGGACTTGTTTGAATAAAGATACTATCTCAAGCAGCATACAACCGCTTGCTTTAACAAATATCAATGTAAGTTTAAGGCTTTGTTAACGACGGAAAATTAAAAGTAGACTTAACTTTAACTCAATTATGAGATTTAAAGTTTTAAGCCTTGAATCACAAAAATTTTTAGGAATTACCATTTTGATATTAATTAGAACAGAGAAAACTTTATAAAGTGCTGAATTTTAATATTTTTAATGATATTCATAAATAGAATATCTATATTCAAAAAAATTGAAACACAAAATGGAGGTGTTTTTTAGAATGCAAAAAATAAAGAGTATGATTAAAAAAATTGGTGCTATTTCTACAGGTGCAGCTTTTCTTGGTGCAACCTTAACAGGTGCATTGGCTGCTGATTTAAAGGATTATCCTGCGCCATTTGCTGATGTAACAGCAAAGAAATTTAATTATCTTGGTGTTGTAGGAACTGATTCTGCTGCAGTTGATAATTTAGGATTATCAGACATTACAGCTGGTTTGAGTGCTGTAAAAGTTCCAGGAACAGGAACTAGTGGAACTGTTTCTGTTGTTGGTGGAGATTCAGAAGATGTTCCAATTGGAAATAATATCGCTTCAACTAATCAACTAGACAAAGATATAGATGATTCAGATGTAAGCAACTTATTAGATGGAACAATTAGTTTCCAAGGAACAGATTATGATGTAAGTGAAGTTGTTGAACTTGGAGTTTCAACAGCTAATACAACAATTCAAACAAGCATTGCTGGTCCATATACAGATGATGACTATGAAGACAGAGTTGTATTAGTTTCAGCTTCAGATGCTATAAGATATTATTATGCATTTGATGAAACAATACAAATTAACAAGACAAAGTCAAGCGATGCTTTAAATCTTAAGTTTTTAGGTAAAACATTAAAGATAACAAGTGTAGATGCAGATTCAAAGTTCACAGCTAATGTTGGAACAGAGAATTATGTAAAAAATGGAGAAACAGTTACTTCTAGTGGAAAACAAGTTAAATTAATTGATGTTGGAAGTGGCGGAAATGTTATAGTTAGTGTGGATGGTGTACAAGATGTTATTGATGCATCAACAACCAAAACAATTAATGGTTTAGAAATTAAAAATGATGCTACATTTTATACAGATACTAAAGCAGAAAGATCGGCATGGTTAATTCTTGGCACAGACGCAACAGAAAGTTACACAGATGGAGACCCTTATGTTGGAGAAAATAAAGATGATCCTAAATGGGTTTGGGATATTGGTAACTTAAATACGAAAGGAACAACAATTATCTCAAATAATGCAACAAATGCTGCGATGATTGGAACAGGTTCTGGTTCATTTATTGGAGTTGAAAGTGACTGGAATTATAGAGATGGTTCTGATTCAGATGCTATAGAAGTTGGAGATTGTATTGACTTACCAAATAGCTATGTAAGTATATGCTTAGATAGTTTAACAGTAGCAGATGATTCCTATATGAAGATGGTATTTGAATTAGCAGAAAGTGTTGATTTAACATCTGATGCGAGAGTTCCTGGTTTAGGAACAGCAAATACATTACATATAACCGCAAGCAAAGAAGACGGAATTAGATTATTACAAAGTGGATTATCTCCAAATAATCTAACAAAAAATACAGATACAAATGAACTTTGGTTAACTGGTAACCATAACGTATCTATTTACTACAAAGACAAGGACAAAAGCAATAAAAAAACATTTGCCGGTAATGCGAGTAATGTAGGAAATTTATTCTGGGCAGAGATTCGTTTTGATGACACAAAAGATAGTAACATACAATTCAATACAACACTTGGTAATATGACTACACTTGCTACTTCAGGTGATGTTGCTGGGGGCGATGATTTTCTTTTTACATTAGTTCCTCAAGGAGACACGAGTTCAGAGTTAGAAATAGGTACAGATAACATAGTTATGCATTGGGCGAGAACAGCTGGAACTACAGGAGTTGCTTCTCTTGGTGTAACTAAATCAAGTGAAGAAGCTGCTGAACTAGCATGGAATCCTTTCAATGCTGTAAGATCAAACTTAGGAACAAAAGATGAAGACCATAGAACAAGGTATGGTGTTGTTGTAAAGGATCCAAAGAGTGCTGGTGCAAGTGATAAAGTTGAATTAATGATACCAGGAGACCACGTACAAGCTAACGTAGTTGTTAAAGGATTATCCGCAGCTGGTGGAACAGCAAGTGCAAGCACAGGAAATGCTTTGGCGACATACGATGTAGCGCCTTCAGGAATGTTAGATACGCAAGTAACCACGCCATCAAACTACAACTTAATTTTGGTTGGTGGTCCAGCAGTAAATAGATTAAGTGCTCAATTCCTTGGAGTTACTTATCCAGCTTATGGTGAAGCATCTGGATTAAAATCCGGAGAAGCTGTCTTAAGCTTAAAGGATAATGGAGACAAGGTAGCATTAATTGTAGCTGGATGGGCTGGCGAAGATACACAAAGAGCAGCAGCTGTATTAAAGAACTCTGAAGCATATAAAGGTAAATTAACAGGTAGTGAAGTCAAAGTATCTGGTACAACTTCAAGTCCAACAGTAGTTAGCGCGTAAAACTAACTTTTTTTCTTTTTTTTCTTTTAATTTTATAACAAAAGCTTTTTAATATATTAAATTTCTAAAATTATATGAAAAAATCTAATTTAATATTAGTTGTTTTTATTGTTTTAATAATGATTTCAAGTGTTATAGGGTTTATTTATTCTCCCCAAGATAATCAAGCTTTAAATCAAAATTCTATTAGCTATAAAGGCTTTAATTTTGAACAAACAACAGATAATAGATATGTGGTAAAGATTAATGAAAACCAAGTTATATTTGATAATAATCCAAATGATTTAGAAAATATAATCTTGCCAAATATTCAGATAACCCAAGATAAGATTTATTTAATATTTAATCCAGAGGAAAAGGATAGTAATTTAGATTATAGCATTGCAAAGCTTTATTATACATTACAAATTAAAGGTATTAGGCCTGTGTTGGCATGCTCAAAAGAAGAAAATTGTCCTAATGAATTTCCAATAAAAGATTGCAGTAATGAAGCATTTTATTTCAAGAAAAGCAACATAACAAATATTTATAAAGATTCTAATTGTATTGTTTTGCAAGGGGATAATGTTAATATAAATAAATACGTCGATAAAATTGATTTAGCTTTAATAGGTGCGAATTAATAATGAAACAGGAATCTAAATTAGGAATTTTATTTTATGTACTGATTTTTATCACAATAATCATGATTGTATTTGCAATAATAAGTTTTAAAAAACCAATTCTTTCAAATAAATATATTTACACAAGTCCTTCAGGAGAACAATTTGAATTTTATAAATCTAAAATGGACAATATTACACAGCACGTAGTAACAGTTTATGCAATTGATAAACAAAATAATAAGCATCAGGTTGATATACCAATTATAAATGATCCTTATTCAATAGAAAA
>JBBSWY010000050.1:1313-3454 GCA_038046045.1 Nanobdellota archaeon | reverse complement strand
TTTATCTTTCCTTTCTATTGCCAAATTTATAACAGAAGCTTCTGCACCTTTAATACCCAAAAAAATAATATTTTTAGCTTCAATAACTTTGATCCAGCCTTCTTTGATAGCATTGTTGATATCTATCTCCCCCATTTTACCTTCGACAAGAATTTCGTCTTTAACTTCTTTAGAGATAAAAATATAACTAAAAAGTTTTTTCAACAAAGAAAGTTGATTTATTTTACTAAGGAAAATCAATGGACTAGAATTGCTAATCATTATTATCACTCTAATAATTTTAAGTCTCTTTTCAAATCTTCTTTATTATATTCAATCCAATCTATGTTCTCATGTTTAGCTAAATCTATCATTTCCCATAAAGATACTTCAGCGTCTTTTGCTGCTTCGCTTATTGTAATTTTACGCTCTTTTAGCCTTTCTAAAGCATCTTTAATCTTCCAATTTTTTACAGCATTAATTAATAAACGCCTTATGACTTCACTTCTATCGGTTTGCCATTTATTTTCTACTTTATCCAAATCTTTCAAAATATTACTTTCAAGTCTTACAGATATTGTCGATGCCATTTGTATTCAATGTATTAAGATGTATACATCAATATATAAAGTTTTCGTTTTAAGGGGTGATATAAGTGTATAGCAAGATTGTAAAAGTTGGAAAAAGGAAATACAAGTATTATTATCATAATGTAAAGATCAATAATAAAGTAAAGAATATTTGTCTAGGAAGTTCTAAGAAAGAGGCTTTAAGAAAATTAAATTATTCGATAATTTCTATGCTCTCTTGTCTTAAAACTAAAGATTTGCCCCTAATATCTTGTGGTGAAAATTCCTTGAGTAACTTCAGCATGACAGCTTTGAGTTCAGAAAGTTCTGGTGGATGTATTCTTAATAATATAACGCCTGGGCTGGATTTTATAGGATATAGGGATGTATTTAAAAAGTCCGAGTCATTAGTTAATAAAATTCTACCTTGTTTAGACGCAAATGAAAATAATTCTGAATTTTTTATTCCTTTTGGTGCATATATAATATTGACACCTTTAGAGGAAATAAATTTTACTAAATCAAGTTTGACATTTTCATCAGCCAAAATCTTAATGTACCGGGACAAATCTTTCACCAGCCAACTTTTCAGCAGCAAGGTGCAAAGCAGCTTTAATGTGTTCTTCAGTCAAGGAAGGATAATTACTCAAAATTTCATTAACGCTTCCACTTGCTTCGAGCATCTCCAAAATTTGCCATACCATTATTCTTGTACCTTTAAAAGTCAGTTTTCCGTGACAAATTCTTGGATCAGCTACTATATAATTATTAATTCTAATAATATTAGCATTCATTTTCATAATCATATTAATGAATTATTATATTTAAAACTTTCGAAAAGGGTGAGATTAAGTGTATATAAAAACAATTAATACCAAAGGCAAAAAGAAATACAAGTATTATTATCATAATGTAAAAATTAATGGTAGGGTAAAGAATATATTTCTAGGAAGTTCAAAAAGAAAAGCTCTATATAAATTAAAAAAATTAAAATCTAATAAAATAAGATACTTAAAATCTAGCAAAATAAATAAGATAAGATATAATTTTAATAATGATTTTAATGAATTATTAAGAAATGCTCCTGCTCCTCATTCAATATTAAATTATAACATTAATAAAAACCATATTCAATCTGGTAGTGCAAATCCTAATCCTCTAAATATTTCTAATTCAAGCAAGGTATTTTTGCTTTTATTAGCTTTATTTCTTGGGATAGGGTTATTTTATTACTCTGGAGATAATTCAATTACAGGCTTAGTTATTTATTCCCAAGATAAGATTACATTAGATGTTAATAATATAGTAAGTAAAGATGCTATGTTATTTGTTAATGCTGGTTCACAAGAGTTTAGTAAAGCAATATCTAAGTTTAATCTTAATTTAGTTAATGAAACATATCAAGTAAATACATTAGAAGTAGATATAACTAGCCTTAATTTTACCCTAGATCCTGGAACTTATACATTTGTTGTTAGTTTAATTGATAATTCTATTTTAATTGCAATAACAAGCAAGGATATTACAATAAGTTTAGAACAGCCAATTATTCAACCTATTAATGAAAGTGTTATAACTGAACCAATTTCTGAA
>JBBSWY010000050.1:0-1213 GCA_038046045.1 Nanobdellota archaeon | reverse complement strand
AATTTATTTGTTCAAGATGCGATAAATATAACTAAAATAAATGTAGTACAACAATTAAATTATTCTGGACAGGGAAAAAGTGTATGTATTTTAGATACTGGAGTAAATTATAATGTATTTAATCTAATTTTAAATCAAACTATTTTTGGTTATGATTTTGTTAATCAAGATGATGATCCTTTGGATGATAACGGGCATGGTACTTCTGTTAGTAATATTGTTTTAAAAGTAGCTCCAAATGCAATTGTTCATGCAGTAAAAGTTATCAATTCTCAAGGCATTGGTTATGAATCTGACGTTTTAGCAGGATTACAATATTGTATTAATAATAATGTAAGCATAATAAGTTTAAGTATTGGTTCTTCTTTAAGCAATGGTTTTTGTGATAGTAATATTGTAGCTAATAAAAGTAATTATGCTGTAAATCAAGGAATACATGTTATAGCTGCTACCGGTAATGATGGTTCTGGTAATTCGATAAGAGTTCCTGCTTGTGCTTCTAAAGTAACTAGAGTAGCTAGTTCAAGTAAACAAGATAATCTGAGTAGTTTTTCAAATATTTATTTAAACGACTTATTAGCACCTGGACAAGATATTAATACTCTAGATTTAAATGGTAATCCAACTGTTTTAAGTGGTACTTCATTAAGTGCTCCTTTGGTCTCTGGATCTGCTTTGTTATTATTAGAAAATAGAACTTTAAATCCAAGCAATTTAACTTATTTATTTAGAAGCACTTCAGATGTTATCTATAACGATGGAATAAGAGATTATGAAAGACTAAATCTGTATAATGCTTTAATAAACAATAAAACCCATGAACCTTATAATTATCAGGCTAATCAAACTAATGTTACAAGTGAGGTATTTGGGTTATTTGCTAATCCTGGTTTTGGTTTTATAATAAATATGACAAATTCAACAGATGTCCGTAATAATAATACAAATCAAAATTTGACTGTTTTAGTTAATAACACAGATTCAACAGGTTTATCAAACATTACAAATTGGTACGAAAACAACCAATCTTTATTAGTTTTAAACATGCCATTCGTTACAAATACTTCAGATGTAAAAGATTATTCTGGATATAATAACAATGGAACAATTTCAGGGGCGTTATGGCAGAGATATTTGAATGAAGATAATAATTCTTTAGTATTGTTAATGCCTTTTGATGAGGATAATTCTTCTACTGCTTTTGATAATTCAA
>JBBSWY010000049.1:0-1143 GCA_038046045.1 Nanobdellota archaeon | reverse complement strand
TGGTTGTTCTTACCCTAATGTTAAATCTTTCCTCTGAACCGGGTGTTAAAGGACTTTTTAAATTTTTACTTGAACTTCCATCTAAGAATTCACATTTTACCCCTTTATCTAATGCATTTTGTGAAGTTGTAACCTTAGCAACAACCCCAGAATAACTTGTTTCTTCTATATTTTTAATTAAAACACCAAAACCATTTATGTCTCCAGCCTTAGCTCTTACTACCTCTGGAGCAACTGTAAGAAATTCATTAACACTTCCACTTAAAGAATCTAATTGTTCATTAGCATCTTGAAAAGCTTTATCGCTTAAATCAGTGGTCTTAGTTATAATGCCACGAACAAAAACCAAGCCAAGTGTAAGCAATGTAACACCAATAACAATAACAACAATCGTATTGATAGAAAGCTCTAATGCCCCTTTTTTGTTTTTAAGCATGTTAATATTATAAATTGCCTTTATTTAAATTTAACGATTACTTTAAATTAAATGGGCCCGGTGAGATTTGAACTCACGATACCACGAGCTTCAGTCGTGTGCTCTCCCGAGCTGAGCTACGGACCCTTAAAGCTTGTTAAATAAATTCACTTTTTAAATCTTATTAAAAATATTTAAATATAGTAATAAAAACTTAATCTTATGCAATTACCTCAGGAGTATAATATTAAAGAAGCAGAAGCAAAATGGCAAAAATATTGGGAAAAAGAAAAAATATACAAATTTGATGAAAATTCAAAAAAACCTATTTTTTCTATAGATACTCCACCTCCAACCGTTTCTGGTAAAATGCACTTAGGACATAGTTTTTCATATTCTCATCAAGATTTTATTGCAAGATATAAAAGAATGAAAGGATATAACGTGTTTTACCCATTTGGAACAGATGATAATGGTTTAGCAACTGAAAGATTAATTGAAAAACTAAACAATGTTAAATCAACAAAAATGTCCAGGAAAGAATTTGTTGAATTATGTTTAAAAACCTTACAGAAAATTAGACCAGATTTTGTAAATGATTGGAAAAAATTAGCAATGTCATGCGATTTCTCAATATTTTATACAACAATAAATGAACATTCTCAAAAAATTTCACAAAAATCTTTTATTGATTTATATAAACAAGGAAGAGAATACAGAAAAAAAGC
>JBBSWY010000048.1:0-2232 GCA_038046045.1 Nanobdellota archaeon | reverse complement strand
ACAATCTATTGCTTAATTCAATAGCATTCTCATCTTTACTACCAACACCAAAAATAATACTTAATAACTCAGCATCATCCAAAGAACTTACTCCATTTCTTGTTAATTTAAAACCTGGACGATTATAGAATGGAATCTCTTTTAGCTTCATAAGGTTAAAATTTAGAGAAAAATTAATAAATGTTACTAAGCAAAAGGTTTATAAACTAAAATGGACACATATAAACTAAAATGGACACATATAAACTAAAATGGACAATGCTTCAGGCAGAAATTTTCTCATTACTTTGCTTAAGGGCTGGAGAAAAATTAAGCCAGAGAGAAATAGCAAAGGCACTTGAAGTATCCCCCACTGCTGTTGCCAACTCTTTAATTAAGTTAAAAGATAGTAACCTTATCAAAATTGAGAAAGTAAAAACAATAAATTTTATTTCTTTTAACAGGGATGAACCAAAAGCTATTGAATTTAAAAGAGTTGAAAATTTAAAAAATATTTATCTATCCGGATTATCAGAATTTTTAGAAAGAGAACTTGCAGGGGGTACAATAATTCTTTTTGGAAGCTATTCGATTGGAGAAGATACAAATACATCCGATATAGATATTGCAGTTATAGGAAGAAAGGATAAAATTTTAGATCTTGAACCATATGAAAAAATTTTGAACAGAGAAATCAATATAAACTTTTATAAATCATGGAAAGATATACATAAGTATCTAAAAAACAATATTTTAAATGGTATTTTATTGCATGGAAGTGTTGAATTATGAAAAGACCAAATTTATTTGAAGATCACATAAAGAAAGAGATTGTCAAGCGAGTAAAAGTGAATAGAGAAAGAGCAAAAAGTTTATTGCTAGAATCAGAAAGAAAAATGTTTTCTTTAAAAAATAGATTAGAAAAGCTAGGTATTAATAATGAAAATGCTAATGATTATGTGGAATATTGTTATGATATTGTAATGCATTTGGTAAGAGCGAAAATGTATCTTAATGGTTATCATGCGAGTGGGCAGGGAGCACACGAGGCAGAAGTCTCTTATCTTAGAATTTTAGGTTTTGATGAAGGTGATGTGCAATTTACTGATCAAATGCGATTTTTTAGAAATGGGATAATGTATTATGGTACAAGACTTGACGAAGAGTATGCTAAGAAAGTAGTTGAATTTACAAGAAAGATATATCCTAAATTAAAAGAAATGATTAAATAATTTTTATAATAAAAAAGTTTTTATAGTATCTTAAAGGAGAAATTAATATGTTTATTTCAATAGAAGAAGCAATAAAAAAAGGAAAGGGCAAGGTAAATATTCACGGCTGGGTTTACAGAGAAAGAAAGCAAAAAGACATGGTTTTTCTGGTAATAAGAGACTCAAGCAACATTATCCAAGCTGTAATAAAGCAAGATAAAGTAAGTAAAAAAGAATGGGATGATGCAAATAAAGTTTTAATTGAATCATCTTTAGAAATTGAAGGAGAATTAAAAGAAGATAAAAGAGCCCCAACAAATTACGAAATTCAAGTAACAAAACTAAATATAATACAATTTGCAGAAGTTTTTCCAATAAAAAAAGATCAGTCTCCAGAATTACTATTAGATTACAGGCATTTATGGCTAAGATCAAGAAAACAAACTTCAGTATTAAAAATACGTTCAACTATCTTCAAGGCAATTCATGATTACTTCCATAATAACAATTTTTACGAATTTCAAAGTCCAATTATTCAAAGTACTCAAGCAGAGGGAGGTTCTACGTTATTTCATTTAGATTATTTTGGAAAAAAACTATTCTTAGCTCAAACATGGCAGTTATACGCAGAACCAGCTATATTCGCTTTAGAAAAGGTTTATTGTATTGCACCTTCTTTCAGGGCAGAAAAATCTAAAACATCAAGGCATTTAACAGAATACTGGCATGCTGAAATGGAAGTTGCGTGGGAAGGTTTTAATGAAATACAAAATTATGGAGAAGCTTTAATTAAATACGTAATAAATGAAGTTATAAAAAACAATAAAAAAGAATTAGAATTACTAGAAAGAGATATAAAAAAACTAGAACCATCTATACATAAGAAATTTCCAAGAATAACTTACACAGAAGCATTAAAGATATTAAAAGAAAAAGCTAAGATGAAAGTAGAATGGGGAAAGGACTTAAGAACAATTGAAGAAGATAAACTATCAATGTTATATGATACTCCAATTATAGTAACTCATTATCCTAAAGTTAT
>JBBSWY010000047.1:0-1786 GCA_038046045.1 Nanobdellota archaeon | reverse complement strand
CAGATGTATTTGAATTTGAAAATTTAATAGTTAAGATAGTAAGTCCAGAAGATATTATCTTATTAAAATGTGCGACAGAAAGAGCAGGAGATAGGATAGATGCTCTTGAACTTATTAAAAAATTTAATATTGATTGGGATATCATAATAAAAGAAAGTATAGAGCAAACAAAACTTGGTGAAAGTATTTTCCCTGTATTTCTTTATGATTTCTTGCTTGAACTAAAAGAAGATTTAAAGGCTGAAATTCCAAGTAATGTTTTAAAAGAACTGTTAAAGATTTCTGAAAAAGAATTAGCTAAAAGATTGAAGAAGTAGCTAAAAATTTTGATTTTGTTCTTTTGGTGTTTATTAAATATTGATTTTCAATTTCTTTTATTCTCTAAAATTAATTTAATTTTTTAGCTATCTTTAAGCTTTCTTTAAAATCTTCTAGGGTTAAATTGCTGTTTAAACCAAATTTAGATAAAATGTCTATCATTTCACTTATGGAAATTCCTGCTATATCGGATGCTTTTCCTATACTTATCTTTTTTTCTTTATATAATTTAATGGCAATCATTACTCTGCCATTCGATATAAGTTCTCTCAAAGCCCCCCCCCTACTACGATTCTCCTCCCTAGAAAATTTATTTAAAAATTCTAAATCCTTTTTTTCCAATCGAAAACTTGTTATTTGTTCCATTTTTTATTACACTCCTCAAATGCATAATCTAATATTTCCTTTGAATAATAACCTAATTTTGCTAATCTTTGAAACTTTATTAAAGCATCTTCTTTATCAACCTTATTGTCTTGTACCAACTTTATTAAAAAAGCTAATGCGGTTATAAACTCTATATCATAAACTTTACAAATTTTCATTGCTTCTGAATCATCTGTGAATAATGTACTTTTTTTATCAATAGCTAATGAAATTGCTTCTGCTTCACCCAGATTACATTTAAAGTTTTTTAATATCTCATCCAATATGTTTTTATTCTTTATTTTTAATATATTTATTTTTTTATCCTTTATTTCTTTTTCTATTAGATAGGCGTCTTCTTTATTCTCGGTTTTTCCTTTTTCAATGGTTTCTTTAAACACATGTTCTGGAATTATTATTTTATCATAATATAAATAAACTTTTTTTAATAAATTTATTTTAGCTAGCAATATTAATGTGGATGAATCAAACACAATGATACCCATATTACAAATGTAAACATGTGTAATATATAAACCTTTCTGTATTTATTATTTACTTATTAGTAACAAAATATTTATAAAGCCTAAAAACATGCTGATTTTATGAAAATATTTAAAAAATTAGGATTAGCTGGCTTATTAATTGGAGCTTTAAATTTAGGTTTTAATAGCGAAGCAAGTTCACAAATTAAGAGAATAAGGGTTATTGATGCTATAGATGGAAAAGGAATTCCTAATCTATATGTTAATATTAATGATACTAATAAATATAGAACAAATGATTCTGGTTATACTGATGTTAGTACAGGAGTAAATGATATAAAAGACCCTAATAAACTAGAAAATAAAGATTTCTTAAGTGTTGACGTTCGTAATATGAATGCAAATTTTAATTTTTATGGTTATGGAACTTTAATTGGTTATGATATATTAGGAAGAGAAGTTTTTAGAAAGGATGGTAAAGATAATGTTTCATGGAATTTAGCTAATTTACCGGCTGGTTTTTATGGTTATGTATTAAAAAAAGATGATAAAATTCAAACGGGTAAATTAATTTCAGATAAAACTGGAATTTATTTAGGAAGTGAAGCTAATAAAAA
>JBBSWY010000046.1:0-6305 GCA_038046045.1 Nanobdellota archaeon | reverse complement strand
GCATCTGTCATTATTATTATTTTATGATATCTTGCCTTATTTATATTAAATTCTTCAGCAATTCCTGTTCCTATTGCAGAAATTAAAGTTGTTATTTCATTATTTCTTAATATTTTGTCTAAACGGGCTTTTTCAACGTTCAAAATTTTTCCTTTTAACGGTAGAATAGCTTGAAATTCTCTTGCTCTTCCTTGGCGCGAGCTTCCTCCGGCAGAATCACCTTCAACAATAAATAATTCAGCTTTGCTAGGATCTCTTTCCTGGCAATCTGCTAATTTTCCAGGTAAACTTCCAGATTCTAAAACAGATTTTCTTCTTGCAAGTTCTCTAGCTTTTCTTGCAGCCTCACGAGCGCGTAATGCATCTAATGCTTTTGAAGTTACAGCTTTAGCAACATTAGGATTTTCTTCTAAGAATGTAGCTAAATTTTCATAAATTATTGAATCAACTATTCCCTTAATTTCTAAATTTCCTAGTTTAGTTTTAGTTTGTCCTTCAAATTGTGGCTCTGGAACTTTTAATGATATAATGGCAGTTAAACCTTCTCTTAGATCATCTCCTGTTAATTTATCTCCGTTTTTTTGTAAATTTTTTTTCTTTAAATAATCATTAAACGCTCTAGTTAAAGCAGTATAAAATCCAACTAAATGAGTTCCACCTTCAATTGTATTAATATTATTTACAAATGAAAAAACGCTTTCTGAATAAGAATCATTATATTGAAAAGCAACCTCAACATTTATATTTTTAATTTCTTTATTAAAATAAATAACATCTTTATGCAATGTATTCTTATTTTTATTTAATTCTTGTACAAAACTTTTTATTCCACCTTCATAATAAAATAAATCTTCTCTGTTATTTCTTTCATCTTTAATGCTTAATTTTAATCCTTTATTTAAAAATGCCAATTCTTTTAATCTATTTGCAAGAATATCATAATCAAATTCTGTTACAGTAAAAATTGTTTTATCTGGCGAGAATGTTACCTTAGTTCCTGTTTCTTGCGTCTCTCCAATGATTTCTAATTCACTAGCTTTCTTTCCTTTTTCATATCTTTGTTTGTAAATTTTATTTTCTCTTTTAATTTCAACTTCTAAATACTCGCTAAGAGCATTTGTAACAGAAATTCCTACACCATGCAATCCACCTGAAACTTTGTATGTATTTTTATCAAACTTTCCGCCTGCATGCAGCATCGTCATAACAACCTCTACTGCAGGTTTATTTTCTTCAGGATGCATATCAACAGGAATTCCCCTTCCATTATCCTCTATTGTTATTGAATTATCTGTATATATGGCAACTTTGATATTATCACAAAAACCAGCTAAAGCCTCGTCTATTGAGTTATCTAAGGCTTCTTTAACTAGGTGATGCAATCCCTTAGTTGAAGTGTCCCCAACATACATTGAAGGCCTAACTCTTACAGCATTAAGGTCTTTTAATACCACTATACTTTCCGCTGTATATGATTTTGATGGTGTCATGTTCCCCTTGAAATTAAGATTATTATTAAAATTTATTTCAAAATATAAAAACCTTTTTACGCTAGAACTATAAAATTTTGGAGTTTTAAGGCTTATATAATTGAATTAAAAAAATTTGATAGAAAGTTTTATAAAGAAATTTTGTATATTTTTAAAAGAAGTTTAAATTGAGCTTTGTTTTATTAAATTAAAGAATCCTTAATTCTTCTAAAATTATTTCTTGCATACCTAAAATCATGATAATAATCTATAATATTATTTCTAAGATCTTTATCTGTGATTTTATCTGGGTTTCTTAGCTTATATTTAGTTCTATTGCTTAGTTTAGAAGCTCCCCTAAGACCAATGTAATAAGCAACAACATAGTAGAATTTTACTTTTTCTAATTTATACCTCATTAAATTTACCCCTGTAGCAATATTTAATTCTGGATTAGCAGCTAAATCTTCTAAAAAAGTGCTTCTTGAAGTATTTTGCTTAATAAATTCAGCTAATTCATTATCTTGTTCAGTAGTATAACGGTAGGTATCATTCAAAACTTTAGGATTTAATTGAAATCTCCCTATATCTCCATTTATACTAACCGCGCATGGTCTACCGGCAGACTCTTTATAAGCAAATGCGGTAATATCCTCTAAAGGCATACTTGAAATTTCAGAAGCTCTTTTAATAAACTCTGAATCTGGAGATAACCTATTAAGAGTTCTAAAAAATCTTAATAAGCTATCTTTTTTTTCATCTCCCCCCTCATCATTTAAATATAAATCAAATCTTGGAAATTCTTTTAATGGAATTTTATCATAAATTAAGCCATTATGTAATAAAACAACTTGATCATTATTAACAACATAATGTAATTTTTCATTTTTCTTTAATTCTTCAATCTCACCAGAAATTGAATCTAGAACTTCCATCAAACTATTAACCCCCTTTCTGGTTAATCTTTTTTTTAAAGATAGTCTGATTTTACTTAAAGACAAATCAATTAAATCTTGTTTCCTTGCATTTATCTCAGAAACTAAATCGGGGTTTTTAATTGCTAAATTGTACCATTCTATTAACTCTTTGGGATATTTATCCAAAAAAAATAAATTGCCCATAAGTATTTTTTCTAGTTGATATAAACTAATATAAGAACCTTTATTTCCTAATTTACCTAAAGAAATAATTTCTGAATTTTTAATTTTACTTGAGGCTAATAATGAACCTGTAGTTATTATTGCTGCATCCCTTATAAATTGTCTTCTGTTCATTTTAATTATATAATATTTTAGTGAGAAAAACTATATAAAATTTAGTATTTTCTACATATTTTCAGTTAATCCCTTTCTCTTCCTGATGTTTGTAACTATTTTTTGTTGTAATTCTGGTGGTAACTTTTCAAAGACTTGATCAATAACATAATGAGAACCGCGTCCTTCAGTAGCACTTCTTAAATCATTTGATAATCCAAACATTTCTGCTACAGGTAATTTTGCTTTAACTTTTATATAATCTCCTATTTGTTCTACTTCTAATAACTGTCCACGTTTATTCTGAACTAATTTAGACATCTCACCCATAAATTCAGCGGGTGCATCTATCTCGAGAATTTGCATTGGTTCATACATTGATGCTTGTGCTTTTAACATAGCTTCTTTAATTGCATCTCTTACTGCAGGAAGAACTTGTGCTGGTCCTCTATGAATAGCATCTTCATGTAATTTGGTATCTGTTAATGTAACTTTCATTTTCATTCCAGGTTCACGAGCCAAAGGACCTTCATTCATAACTTGTTCAAATCCCTCAATAACCATCTCAATAATTTCTCCAATATGAACTTCTCCTCTTGTTCCATCGATTAAAACATTTCTCTTATAAATATCACGATATTGCCTTGCTACTTTTGCATCCACTCCAAGTTTAACTAATTGCTCCCATAATGTTTTATCTTTTTTCTTAACACCAGATTCAGCTAATTCTCCTGATCTTATAGCTTCGTAAATTTTCTCATCTAATGGTTCAACTTTAAAATAAAACACATTATGCCTATTTGGAGTTCTACCTTCAACTTCAGGAGAAGCTTTCTGAATAGTTTCACGATAAACAACAATTGGCTCACTTGTTACAACATCTAAACCCTTTTCTCTTTTAATTCTGTTTTCAATAACCTCTAAATGCAATTCTCCCATTCCTGACATTAAATTCTCACCAGTTTCTTCATTAATCTCAATTTTAATGCTCGGATCTTCCTTAGAAACTTGTTTTAAAACTTCAACTAATTTTGGTAGATCAGAGGGTTTTTTTGCATCTATGCTTTTTGTAACAACTGGCTCAAAAATATGTTTAATAGCTTCAAATGGCGTTAAATTAATTGTTGAAACAGTTTCTCCAGCATAAGCATCTTTTAATCCAACTAATCCAATTATATTTCCTGCAACCGCACTATCAACTTGCATTCTTACTGGTCCTTTGTAAATATTAACTTGCTGTACTCTGATATCCCTTTTAGCCAAGATCATTTTAACTTCTTGACCTTGTCTTATAGTTCCTGAAAATAATCTACCAGCAGAAACTTCACCTGCATGCTTATCAATAACAATTTTAGTTACAATAAATGCAACTGGACCGTTAGGATCACAATTAATTAATGATAAACCTTCTTCTGAATCTAAATCTCCATGCCATATTTTTGGAATTCTGTATATTTGAGCTTGCTTGGGATTTGGATGATGAGCTACAACCATATTTAACACAACTTTATGCAATGGAGCTCTCTTAGAAATATCATCTGGCTTATCTTTTTCATAAGCATCAAAAACATCTTTAAAACTTACATCATGTTTCTTCATATAAGGAAAACTCAAAGCCCATTTATGAAATGCAGAACCAAAACAAACACTTCCATCTTGTACACTTACATTCCATTTATCTTTAAATTCATCGGGAGCAGCATTATTTATAAGTCTGTTAACATTTGTAATAACTTGAATTAATCTTTCTTGAATTTTTTCTGGTGTTAATTTTACTTCCCTTACTAAACGATCTACTTTGTTAATAAATAATACAGGTTTAACTCTTTCTCTTAATGCTTGTTTAACAACTGTTTCTGTTTGGGGCATAATTCCTTCAACTGCATCAACTAAAATTATTGCACCATCAACAGCTCTCATTGCCCTGGTTACGTCACCACCAAAATCAACATGTCCCGGAGTATCAATTAAATTAATTAAATAATTTACACCTTCAACATCATGAATCATTGAAACATTAGCTGAATCTATTGTAATTCCGCGTTCTTTTTCATCTTCTCTAAAATCTAATGTAAGTTGTTTACCTGCAAGTTCTTCAGAAATCATCCCAGCTCCAAGAAGAAGATTGTCACTAAATGTGGTTTTTCCGTGATCAATGTGAGCAGCTATGGCTATATTCCTAATTTTTTCTGGGCTATTCATTAACTCACGTATTTGTTGTGTAACTGTTGACTCTGCCATTAATAATTTTTCTAATTAGAGTATTTTTAAAGTTTTTGTTATTGTAAAATTAAAGAAATAATATTAATGTTTTTTACTAAAGCTATAATTTCTTTGCATCATAACCCCATATGTTAATCTGTATCTATCTGCAATATTATAGTCTATAGGATTAATTCTTGTTTTATAAAAAATCAAATGTAACCATGTTCTATTATGTATTATTTCATCAACTTCAGAATTCACTGTTTTATACTCTTTTAATATCACGATTTGTTGCGGCTAAAATTGTTATTTATTGTTGAAATGTTCTATTAATTCCTGAAGCTTCTTATTATAAATTTCATTCATAAAATCTGAATATGTATCATCTCCTTTATCCATGGACAATATTCCATTTTTGTAGGAATTGTAATCCTCATTAGGTGCCTTAAAAGAATCTGAAAAATTTCTGACGCTATAAGTAGAAAAACCATCTAAATTGTAATCTCCAAAATAATATTCTGTTTTTCCATCCCTTCTTATAATTAGATAAAATTTATCTCCTTCACCTACTATTCCGTCTCCATTTTCAATATATACAATTCTATGCTCAAAACCATCAATAAATTCCCTTATTTCATATTGCTGTAACCTTTGATCGAAATGAGTAGGTCTTTTTTTAATTATCTCAATAAGGCTTTTCACATTTGCATTTGGTTCGTATTGCTGTTGGGCATTAAGAGATATTAAAGATAAAATTCCGCTAATTGATAAATTCCTTCCATGTTTAACAATTCTTGATAAGCTTTTTTTCATATTATATTTTAATGTTTTTTAATAAAGCTATAATTTTTTTGTAATATAATTCCATACATTAATCTATACCTGTCTGCAATATTATAATTTTTCGGATTAATCCTTACTTTATAAAAAACCAAATTTAACCATGTTTCATTTTCTAGGTTTTCATTAACCTCAGAATTTACTTTTTTGTACTCTTTTTGATGTTTTTCTAATTCTTGTAAGGCTTCAAGATGATTTTTAGTTAAAACTTTAGGAATTAAATCTTCTAAAGATTTTGGTTTTGCTTTTTTCATATTATTGTTTTTTATTTTTAATATAAGCATACAAAACTTTTTGAAAATCTGTTTTTGTTATATTAAAATAATCAAAGCCGTTTTCTCTACACCAACATTCGTTATAAAGTAATAATTGAGAAACATGTAAGTATGCATTATAAAATATTTGTTTGTCTTCAGATGCTGTTCTATTTATTAGAGCAGTATGTTTTCCATTAAAATTTTTAGGAATCAATTCTTCTAATGTTTTTGGTGTGTTAGTTTGCATTTTTAGGTATTTTAAATTCCTTGCTCTTACATAA
>JBBSWY010000045.1:0-12660 GCA_038046045.1 Nanobdellota archaeon | reverse complement strand
CATAATTTGATATAGCTTAGTAAGATTTAAATAACCTTTTATAAAGACATAAATTAGTCGATTTATTTTTAATGTTTTGAATATTTATGCTTAAAATTAGTAACAAGATATTCCTCAAGCGCACTTTCCCAACCCTTCATATTATTTAGTCCAAGCAAATCTAATTTATAATTTCTCATTACTTCTGAATCTGGTCTTGGTGCTGGAGTTGCTGTAGAAGAAAAAACATTATATGCATCTTTCGGATAAGTTTCGGAAGTAAATGAATTTAGTCTAACATCTTTTATATCGAGAATTTCAAAAGTCTTTTTAGCTACATCATATCTGGTGCCATATCCTTTATTCGTCATATGATATATCCCATAATTCTGAGTTTCCAATAAAGGCATAAAATTTCTTGCAAAATCGGTAGTAAAGGTTAATGAACCTTTTTTGTCAGTTAATATATTAAATTCTTTTTTTCCATCTTCGAATTGTTTTAATAATTTATAAATAAATTTTCTATCTCTTTTTTCTCCCCCCCCCACCATCCATCCTGCCCTTATAATAAAATATCTATTTAATAAACCTTGAACTATTTTTTCTCCCTCGTATTTCGTCTTCCCGTATAAATTAATTGGATTTGGTTGATCAAATTCTGTATAAGGATCATTTGATTTACCATCAAAAACGCCCGCCGTGCTAATGTAAGTCATCAATACATTATTTTCTTGACAAGCAAGTGCAACGTATAATGTTCCGATTGTATTTGTTAAATATGCGTGATCTTGTTCAACCTCGCACTTATCAACATTGGTTTCAGCAGCTAAATGCGCAACAAGATCCGGTTTATGATATCCTATAACAGAAAAAACCTCTTCTTTATCTCTCACGTCTAATTTTTGAATGCCCCCTTCTTTTACAGTTTTATGTGTTCTTATAAGTTGATGGGATTGCCTCTCTAATTCATTACATAAATCGTTACCCAACATCCCTGCAGCACCAGTTACTAATACCTTCATTTTAATTATAAATTAAAATTGGTTGTTAAGCAAAATTTATAAATACTTCTTTTTTTTAGATAGATTATAAGACAATTATGATTTTATGGGAATTAAATATGAACAAAAAATTAATGATTTTTATACCTTCTTATAAATCACAAAGAACTATCTGCTCTGTCATTGAAAGAATTCCAAATGATATAAAAAAGAAGGCTAAAGAAATTGTTGTCTTTGATGACGATAGTCCTGATGATAGTTATAAAGTTCTTTTAGATTATAAAAAAAAGAAAAAAATGAATAAATTAAAAGTACATAAAAATAAAAAAAATCTCGATTTTGGGGGGAATATGAAGGTTGGATTTGATTACGCTATAAAAAATAATATGAGTATTCTAGCAGTATTACATTCTGATGGGCAGTATCCTTCCGAAAGAATAGGTGACTTAATAAAACCCATAGAAGAAGGTGAAGCTCATACCACATTTGGTTCAAGATTTTTAGGGGACCCTCTTAAAGGTGGAATGCCATTATGGAGATATCTTGGAAATATTTTTTTAACAAAAATTGAAAATATTTTAGTTGGTAAAAAATTTTCAGAATGGCATTCTGGATTTACCGCATATGACTGCAATGCTTTAAAGAAACTTCCTTTTAAAAGTTGTGCTGATGGGGGGTATGAATTAGCAACAGATATATTATTGCTATTTTTATCAAGAAATTTTATAGTAAAAGAATTTCCGATTAAAACACATTATGGGAAAGAGTCAACAAGTCCTTCAATAAAAAGAACTTTTTCTTTTTTTGTACATTGTACTAAACTTGCGTTTTTATTCTTTCTACATAGAATGGGGATTATACAAATTGATAAATATAAAGAATAAACAAATCAAAAAATAAGTCGATTATAATTATATAAATATCTATTTGTTTATAATTGCTTAATTAGTACAAAGATAAATTTATATAATGTAATTTATTTCAAAATTGATGGGTAATTTGAATTATAATATTAAAAAATATAAAATAAATAGTTTAGAGGTTCTTTTGGGGTTAATTCATTCTAAATTATTGATTCGATATAGAAATAAAAAGCTTTTAAAATTAATTTATAATGATTTAATTGATTCACCAAGTATATTAAGTGTTGGATGTGGCACTGGTTTTATAGAGAACTATATTGCAAGTAGAAATAAAAAAATTAAGATTAAAGGAATTGATGTTCTTGTGCCGGAGAAGACTTATATTAAAGTCAAAAAGTACGATGGGAAAAAAATACCCTTCAAGTCAAATTCTTTTGATGTTGTTATGTTCCTTGATGTATTACATCACACAGATAATATTAAAGATCTTATGTCTGAAGCAAAAAGAGTCACAAAAAAAATAATATTAATAAAAGACCATTACTATGATACCAAATTTGATCATTTCCTTCTAAGAATGGCAGATTATATTGGTAATAAGGGATTGGGGATAAATCTAAATTACAATTATTTAAAAGAAAGTGAATGGAGATTGTTAATAAAACAATTAAATCTTAAAATAATTAAGTTTAAAAAATTCAAATATAACTGTTTGCATCCAAGTAAAAATATTATTTTAAAGTTGAATAAATAAAAATTAAACTGTAAATTTCTCTATGTTTTTCTTCATAAAAGAAAGTCCTTCGTCCAATGACATTGGGGTGATATCTATGTCACGTTCCATTTTTGTGACATCATACGTTGTATCTGGCATTCTTTTGGCAATACCGGGAAAGTAATCTGAAGATACCGGTTCTATAAGATTTGTATCCAAGCCAAAAACTTCGGCTGTTTTTACGGCAAATTCGTAACGATTAACTCTATCTTTACCTGCAATATTATATAACCCGTAGCTATCTCTCTCGATCATCTGCCAAATTGCCTTAGCTGCTTGAATGTTAAATAAGGGATTAGTATATGTATCATTAACCATTTTTACACCTTCCCCAATTTGCAGTTTTTCTATTAACCAGGTAACCGGATTTCTTCTTTCATTCGGGTGATTCCAACCGTACATTAACATCAATCTAGCAATGACATAATCTAGATTAGAGTTTTTAATTAATTCCTCGATAATTAATTTCGTTTTACCATAATAATTAACTGGATTCGTTTCGCTTTCCTCTAAATATGGGCTATGTTCTCCATCAAACACGGCATTTGATGAAGTAAAAAGCAGTTTAGCCCCATAATTTTTACATAAATTCAAAATATTTTTTGTTCCTTCGACATTTACCAGATAAGCTTCATCTTTATTACGTTCACAATAGTCAACATTACCAATTGAAGCCGCATGTATGACATAATTTGGTTTAAAATGATTAAATACTTCTGTCACTTCGTTTTTCTTAGTAATATTAAATTTATACAATTTAAAATCATGATAATTTAAAGCGAAATCACTATTATATGTAGGAATAATATTATATTCTCCGGGTGCCATCTTAAGCAAACCCATTCCTAATAAGCCCGATCCACCAGTTATTAAAACGGTTTTTTTCTTTGCTCTATTTTTCATTGCTTATTCAACCCCCCATTTATTATATCATTTTAATTATGATCTAAAATTCTCTATTTGATAAAATTTATAAAGTTAAGTATATTATGGTTGATAAATATAAAAAATAATAATTAAAAATTTACTTTATATAGATAGAAACACTTAACCAACATTTCTTCTCTAAACTGGGAATAACTCTTAAAATTAAATTTTCAGATTTTTTTAATATTTTTGATATCATCTTATAAAATTTTGTATTTTCTCTGAATATCAAAGAAATGAATGAAAACAAATAAAATATTTTCCTATAAGATTTTTTAAAATTTTTTGATATGATCAATAAATCTTTATATTTTAAATATCTTGGTTTTGTTTCTTTAAATTGGGAAAAAAATAATCTATAAAATCTTATTAATAAATTTTCATCAATTGGTTCAATGGAAATTAAAATTCCATTTTTTTTCAGAACTCTTTTACATTCTTTTACCACCTTGATATGATTTAAGTGCATCAGTGTCGTTTTTATGAAAATTACATCAAATTGATTGCTTTTAAATTTCATATTATGTGCGTCCATTTGAATTAATTTTATGCTTCTTAGTAAATTATATTTTTTAGAAAGTTCTTTACATGATTTTAAACTATTTCTAGAAATATCTATTGCGGTTACTTTAAAGCCCATTCTTGCAAATTTAATTACATTATCTCCTTTTCCGGGTCCGATTTCCAATAATTTTTTATTTTTAGATTTATTAAAATAATTTTTTAGATAATTTAAAGCATAATTCATTGCTTCTTCTTCATATTGGGTAAGATCTGATTTTTGTTGTTCATTTATATTTTTAGGTAACCAAAAATCATTATAATAATTCTTAATTTTTTCTACATCTTTCATAAATCTTATAATCAAAAAATCTTTATATAAATATCTATTTCTCATGATAAATCTATTTCGAAACCTTTTTATAATTAGTTAATGAATTTTTTATTTATGACATATATCCCATTTATAGCTGCAATTCTAGCATTTGTTGTTACTTGTGTAGCTACAAATTGGTTAATTCGTTATTTAAGAAGAATTAATTTAGTTGTTAAAGATATGAATAAGAAAAATACCCCTTTAGTTCCAATTTCTGGGGGTTTAGCTGTAATGTCCGGTATTTTTTTAGGATTAATGTTTTATATATTTTTTCAAACCTTTTATTATAAATATACTAACACCTTAATTTACCTCCTCGCGGGTTTAATTTCAATATTAATGATAACCTTTGTTGGTTTCGTGGATGATATCATAATACGTAAATCAAAAGATAAATCTTCCGGCTTAAAACAATGGCAAAAGCCTTTACTTACATTAAGTGCTGCAGTTCCTTTAATGGTTGTTAATGCGGGTGTAACAACAATGGCTTTACCTTTTATTGGAAGGGTTGATGTAGGGTTAATTTATCCTTTAATTTTTATTCCAATAGGGGTTATAGGTGCAGCAAATATGGTTAATATGCTGGCTGGTTTTAATGGAATGGAAGTTGGAATGGGAATTATATATACTGGAATGCTTGGATTATACGCATTTTTTAATAATAGGGAGGTAGCAGTTGTAATTGCATTAATAACATTAGCTTCATTGATTGCATTTTATCTTTATAATAAATATCCGGCTAAGATACTACCTGGAGACTCATTAACTTATTTACTCGGGGGGGTAATTGCAAGCATAGCTATTCTAGGAAACATAGAAAAAGCGGCAATTATCGCAAGTACTCCATTCTTTATTGAGTTTGTATTAAAATTAAGAAGCAAGTTTAAAGCTAATAGTTATGGTTATTATAAAAATGGTAAAATAAGATCATACTATAATAGTAAGATTTATTCTATTCCTCATTTATTAACGAGAACTGGAAAATATACAGAAAAACAAGTATTTTGGTTTATGATTATTGTTGAGTTAATTTTTTCTAGTTTAATTTGGGTGGTTTAAATGATAGATAGACTAATAAATTATATTAAAAAACATGAATTATTAAAGGATAATTTAATATTACTCTTAGGTAATTCATTCGGGGCATTTTTTACGTTTTTATTTCATTTTTATATGGGGAGAAAATTAGGACCAGAGGATTATGGTGCTTTGGGAGCAATTCTAGCATTAATTTATTTATTTACAATACCATTAACAACTATTCAAACAAGCATTGCTAAATTTACGTCTATATTTAAATCAGAAAAAAAATACAAAGAAATTCATTATTTATATAAGGCTTCAACAAAAAAATTATTAATATTTGGGATAATTTCAATGTTTATTTTTTTATTATTAAGTAATTTAATCGCTAATTACTTGCATATTTCCTTAACTCCATTATTGATCTTAAGCTTGTATATTATATTTTCATTTTTACTTTATATTAATCGCGGATTATTACAGGGGTTACAGAAATTCAATAAGTTTAGTATAAATTTGATATTTGAGGGTTTAATAAAATTAATTTCGGGAATAATCTTAATTCTTGTTGGATTTAAATTAAATGGGGCTATAGGAGCAATAGTTTTTGCATTGATATCTGCATTTTTAATAAGTTTTTATCAACTAAAAAACATAATAAAATATAAAATAAAAAAATTTGATAGCAATATAATCTACAAATATACAATTCCTGTTCTAATTGCATTAACGATGTTAACTGCATTCTATAGCCTGGATTTGTTATTAGTTAAGCATTTTTTTATTGATAAAAGAGCCGGATATTATGCTGCAGTTTCTTTATTAGGAAAGGTGGTGTTTTTTGGTTCTATGCCAATTACCCAGGTTATGTTTCCTAAAGTTAATGAGTTATATCATAATAAAAAGAAGAGTAAAAATATGTTATATAAATCTGCATTAATGATTTTAGCATTTAGTTTACCTGTAATTCTAATTTATTTTTTATTTTCAAAATTTATTATAAAAACTTTATATGGTGAATTATATCTAGAAGCTTCCAATTTACTCGGTTGGTTTGCAGTAATGATGACCTTGTTTTCATTAATTTACCTAATATCGTTTTATAATTTAGCTATAAACAGAAAAAATTTCCTTTACATCTTAGGATTATTTAATATATTAGAAATAGTTTTAATTTATATTTTCCATGATACCTTGATGCAAGTAGTAAGTATTTTAACTGTGTTAATGTCTATATTAGCATTCATAATGTTTTTAAAAATGCTATTAATAAAAGATGGTAAAATTAAGTATAATAATTCCGGCGTATAATGAAGAAAAAAGAATAGCTAGAACTTTAGATAATTATTCAAGGTTTTTTTTTAAATATATTAAAGATTATGAAATTATTGCTGTATTAAATGGCTGTAGAGATAATACTTTATGGATAGTAAAAAAATTTAGTAAAAGAAATACAAAGATTAAATACTTAAATTTTGAAGAAGCTATTGGTAAAGGTGGAGCAATACTGGAAGGGTTTAAGTCTGCAAAAGGTAATTTGATTGGATTTGTGGATGCAGATATGGCTACCCCCCCAAATACATTTTATGATTTAGTAAGAAACATTCATGATTATGATGGAATTATTGCATCTCGTTGGTTAAAAGGCTCTAAAATAAATATTAAACAACCATTATTAAAAAAAATTGGTAGCAGGGGGTTCAATTTTTTAGTAAGGTTATTGTTTAATTTAAAGTTTAAAGATACTCAATGTGGGGCTAAATTATTCAAAAATTATGTAATTAAAGATATTTTAAAAGATCTCAAGCTTACAAGATGGGCCTTTGATGTTAATTTACTTTATGCGACAAAGAGAAAGCATTATAACATTAAAGAAATTCCGACAGAATGGAATGCTGTAAAAGCTTCACATTTTAATTTATTTAAAGCGATTCCAGAAATGTTCCTTGGACTAATAAGATTAAGGTTATTTTATTCAAGGTTTAAGTTTATAGTAAAAGCTTATGATAAATTACCTGAATTTTTAAAAATTCATCATAGATTAAGATAAAATGGAAGAAAATCAATTTGTAAATAAATTTGTAGATATAATATTCTCAAAAAATAATGTTAAATATCTAATCTTGTTATTTTTAATCGGTTTTATTTTAAGAAGCATAGCTGCAATAAATATTTCTCCTAATGCAGATGAAATGGTTCATGGTACACATGCTCTTGGAATAATTAATAGCAATAAACTACAGATAATGGATGAAGATGCTGTTTGGTTTTATATAACAGATTTATTTTATAATATATTTGGACAGAATTTATTTGGATTAAGATTTGCTTCTATAATTTTTGGAGCTTTATCAATAATTTTAGTTTATCTTATTGGAAAGGAATTATTTAATAAAAGAACTGCTTTAATTTCCGCATTTATTTTAACTCTGTCGTCATATCACATTTTAATGACTTTAGCAGAAATGGACACATCAATGATATTATTCGTTTTAGTAAGCATATATTTTTTAATAAAAGCGTTAAAAGAGAATAAAAATTTGTCTTATTATTTAAGTGCATTATTTTTAGGAATAGCGATAATGATTAAACAGATTGCAGTTTTATTCATTCCCGCGTTTTTTATATTTGTTTTATATTACAAATATAAAAATAAAGAATTTAATCTAAAATTTAAGAAATTATTTTATGTTTTAATCATAATTTTTATTACTATAATTCCAATTTTAACATTTAATTATTTATTATATAAAGATAAAGGCTTGGTTGATTTACAATTTTCAAGATTTTTAGGGGTGGGAAAGGAAACTTATTCTTCAATAGAAGCGACATTAAAACCATTTAGATTTAGTGATTTATTTTTTAAATATGAAAATCATCCGCCCGGTTTATATGAAGCTTTTACAATATTATATAATTACGCTCCATTAATTTTAATTCTTGGATTAATTGGAATAATATTTAGTTATAAAAGGAATAAAGAATTTACATTATTAATATTATTATCATTTTTGATTCCATTTATATTTCTAGCTGGGACTTCTTTATTAGCAATACATTTTGTCTTCTCAATTCCATTATTATGTTTGTTTTCAGCTAACTTTTTGGATTTTATTATTGTAAAGGCTGAAAAATTTAGATTAAAAACAAAAACGGTTCTTTATGTTATATTGTTAATTCTTTTAGTATTTACGATATTTGAAGTTAAAGATCAAGGTGCTTTTAAGGGTAAAAATGAAATTACAAAGATAGTTGATTTCAAAAAAGACAATATTAAGGAAGATTCGTTAGTTGTTGTTGATAGCAGAGTGTATCGCGGTAGAATTGTTTTAGCATTTAATGATAGACATTATTTAGAAGCAAGTTTATTAAATGATTTAATACAGAATCAAGATAAATTACCTGAAGATTATAGCTCAATTAATACTTACTTTATAGAATGTGTAACAGATGATTGTGGCTGGGGAACTATAAATTCACAGCCCGAGTTTAATAAATCTATGGAGGATATTGTAAATTTTTTTAAAAATAGTTCTACATATTTAACAACAATAAAAAATAGTTATGGTGACGATTACTTCAATATTTATAATACAAATTTAAGGTTAAAACAGAGTTCATTGCAATTAGCAGATTCCACTCATTCTTGGTTTTATTATCCTGTGAGATACAAAGGAGAAAGTTTTGATGATTATGAAACTAAGAACTTCTTTGATAAATTTTTAGATAAAATAGCTCATTATATCTTATATTTAGAAATATTAATTTCTTTGATAACACCATTTTATATATTTTACTTATTGTTTAAAGAAGAAAATGAAGCTGAGCATAATAATTCCGGTATATAATGAAGAAAAAACTTTAAATCAACTTGTTGAAAGGGTTGAAATAGTAAATCTTGGAAATATAAAAAAAGAATTAATTGTAGTTAATGACTGTAGTAAAGATAATTCTCAAAATATAATAAAAAAATTAATGAAGAAATATAAGAATATCAGATTAATTAATCATGAATTTAATCAAGGGAAGGGTGCTGCAATAAGAACAGGATTAAATTATGCTGATGGGGATATATTAATAATACAAGATGGGGATTTAGAATATAATCCAGAAGAATACAAAAAATTAATTAAGCCAATATTAGAAGGAAGGACTAAAGTTGTTTATGGTTCTAGATTATTAGGAAAAATAAAGGGTTTTAATATTCCCGTACATTATATTGGGAATAAATTCTTATCATTAATTACTACTTTACTATACTTTAGAAGAATTACAGATATGGAAACTTGTTATAAAATGATGACTGAAGATGTAATTAAAAATATAAAACTAAGAGCTAAAAGATTTGATTTTGAGCCAGAGATTACAGCTAAAATAATTAAGAGGGGTTATAAAATTATCGAGATTCCAATAACATATAATTCAAGATCATTTCAAGAGGGGAAAAAAATTACTTGGAGAGATGGATTAAAAGCAATTTACTATTTAATTAAGTACAGATTTTTTGATTAAAATGGAAAAATGGACTGGAAGAATTGAAAGACCTTTGAGAGTTTATACTAATCCTAGAATTACAGATGATATTTATTTACATTTTTCTGAAATAAGAGATTATATTAAAAAATATTCAGATAAAGTTTATGGAATTACATTAGATGTTGGTGCTGGAAAATCCCCCTTTAAAAATTTTTTTAAAAATGCTACTAAATATATCAGATTAGATAAATTTGATCATAATAACAAACCAGATATAATTGCAGATGCTACAAAAATACCATTAAAGAATAATTCTGTAGATTCTGTAGTATGTTTTCAACTTTTAGAACATGTTCAAGATCCTCAAAAAGCAATTAATGAAATTTATCGTGTTCTAAAGAAAAATGGAACTTGTTTGTTAACAACGCATATGGCTGCTGCTTTACATGGCGAACCTTATGATTATTTTAGATTTAGTAAATATGCGCTAAAAGATGTTTTATTTAAAAAATTTAAATATGTTAAAGTCGAACCGAACGGTGGTGCGTTACTTTCAATAATGCAGTTAATTGTTTGGGGGATTAGTGAAAAATTACCTAAAATAATTGCATTGCCATTTGTTATAATTTTAAATTCAATTGGGAAAAATTTAGATAAAATATTTTATAATGAAGTATTTACATTAAATTATATCGTGTATGCAAGAAAATGAAAATATTGGATTTAGGTTGTGGAAATGCAAAATATAAATTTAAGAATGATATAGTTATAGGTATAGACAATGTTAAATTAAAAAATGTTGATGTTGTGCATAATTTAAACAAATTTCCTTATCCATTTAAAAAAAATGAATTTGATTTAATTTATACTAGCCATACATTAGAACATTTAAATGATTTAGATAAAGTACTTCAGGAACTAATTAGAATCACAAAACCCGGGGGGAGAATTTTAATTAGAGTACCTCATTTTTCCTGCGGCGTAAGTTATCGTGATCCAACACATAAAAGATTATTTTCATATTTTACATTTAATTACTTTACAGATGAATGTTTTTATACTAAATCAAAATTTAAGATAATAAAAAGAAAATTAAATTTTACAAGACAAAACTTTACATTTTTAAACTATATTTTTAATCCAATAATTAATATAAGCCCTTTAATATACGAAAGATTTTTTTGTTGGATATTACCATGTGCGGAAGTAATAGCTGAATTAGAGGTTAGAAAATGAAACCAAAATTTTCGATAGTTATAGCATTAGCGCCTTATAGGAATGCTGAAGTACTTAAATCTTTAAAAAATATTAATTACGATGAGAAAAAATATGAGATAATAATTAAAAAAGGGTTAAATCCAAGTGAAAATAGAAATTATGGAATCAAAAAAGCTAAAGGGGATATTATTTATTTTTTAGATGATGATGCAATCGTTGATAAAAATATTTTAAAAAATGCTGAAGAGTTTTTTAATAAATATAATGTGGATATTGTTGGTGGACCTCAATTAACTCCAAAAGATGATAGTTTTTTTGCCAAAATTTTTGGAACTGCGATAGAAAGTTTTTGGGGCAGTTATAAAATGGCCGATCGTTATAGAAGAGGAAATTTAAACTTGGATGCAAATGAATTAAGTTTAACAAGCGCTAATTGTTTTGTCAAAAGAAATGTTTTTAATAAAATAAAGGGTTTTGATGTAAGATTATGGCCTGGTGAAGATCCTGAGTTTTTTTCAAGAGCAAAGAAAGCTAGCTTAAATATTGCTTATTCTCCAAATTTAATAATTTATCATAGAAGAAGAGCTAATTTATTTGGTTTTCTTAAGCAACATTATAAATATGGAAATGTAAGATTAAAAAAAGAGGCCATTAACAAAAATTTAGCTGGTTTTGTTTTTATTATTCCAGCCGTTTTTTCCTTATATTTAATTTTTTTACCAATTCTATTATTATTTTCCAAAGGTTTCTCTTTCCCAATACAGTTACATTTAATAATTGATATAATTGTTGGAGCTTATTTGGCATTAAAGAAAAATGTACTTTACTTCCCATTTTTACCAATTATATTTTTCCTTATGCACTTTTCATATGGTTTAGGAATGCTAGTAAGTTTATTTGAAAGATGAAAAATCCAAAAATCAGTATAATAATCTGTACCTATAATAATAAAAATCTAGTTAAGAGATGTTTAGATAGTATCTTTTCTCAGAATTATAAAAACTTTGAAGTTATTTGTGTAGATGGTGGAAGTAATGATGGAACTTTAGAATTATTAAAACAATATAAGGTTAAAATTGTTTATAATAAAAAACAATTTCCTGAAGGTCCTGGAATGGGTAAATCTCAAGGCGTAAAAAAAGCTAAAGGTGAAATTATAGCATTTATTGATCAGGACAATAAATTAATTAATCATAATTGTCTAAAAGAACTAGTTTTTCCTTTAATTCATAATAAAGAAATTTTTGGGGTAGCCTGTAAATTATATATTAATAAAAATGATAATATTACCAATAGATATTTAAGTTATGTTGGAACAGATCCTTTTGCTGTTTATCGTTCTTTAGAAGGAAGAATGGCCTTAAACAAAGTAAAACTAAAAGATGAAGGAAGATATTGTACTTACAAAATAAACTTAGAAAATTGTTTGTGCACTGGTGGAAATGTATTTTTAGTTAGGAGAAATTTATTAAATAAAATTGGTGGATTTGTACAAGATGTTGAAATGATTTATTCTTTATG
>JBBSWY010000044.1:0-3058 GCA_038046045.1 Nanobdellota archaeon | reverse complement strand
TAATAAAAGATTTTGAATATGGGCAATTTGATAGATTAAGATATGTTAGAAATAGCATAAATTACTATGGAGAAAAAGTCGATTTTGTACAAGGTAAAAAAGTTATAGATAAAATATTCTTAATGAAGAAAAATATATTAGAAGGTTATCTTAAAGAAATAAAATGAAATATTTATTCGTCATAACAGGAATTGGATTCGGGCATTTAATGAGAGAGGAAGCTGTTATAAGAGAGATATTAAAAAAAGACAATGATGCAGAGATTAAAGTAGCAACTTACGGATTAGCATTAAATTATTTCAAAAAAAGATTTTCATCAACAGAGATTATAGGACAGAAATTTCCAGATACATCTTATGAAGTAGATGCAACGAAGGTTATTTTCTCAAATTTATTTTTTCCATTTCAATATTTTGATAATATAAAAAAAATAACTGAATTAATAGAAAAATTTAAACCAGATGTCGTAATAAGCGATGCTGAACCAGAGGGAATAGTTGCTGCAAAAAAAACTAACACTAAATCAGTTTATATCTATAATTTAGATTTGAATAATGTTAAGTTTGAAAAAAATTTTGGGTTATACACATATATAATAAAAAAAGCTGTTTCTTATTCACATAAAAATGCCAATCAAACAATAATTCCTGTGCTAACACAACCCCCGCATAAAGAAGAAACAATAAATTACGTAAACCCAATAATTAGAGATTTACCAAATGCCTTGCCTCTAGAAACAAGATTAATGAAAGAATTTGGATTTGAAAAGCAACCAATTTTAATTACAATCGGCGGAGCAAGATTTGGAATCGGATTAGTTAAGAATATTATTAATATAGCAAATTATTATGATGAGAATTTTATTGTTTTTGGAGTCAATATCAAAGCTAAGAGCGATAATGTAACAATCTTGCCATTCCAGCCAAATTTCTTGGAATATTTAAAAGTTAGTAAAGGGGTTATAACTCTAGCAGGTCATTCTATTTTAAGTGAAGTTTTAGTTTATAAAAAACCATCATTAATATTCCCAATTCCGAATTACCTAGAACAATATCAGAATTCTCAATTAATGAATGGTTATTGCATTAAAGGAGATATGGAAAAACTTGGATTAGTATATATGAGAAATAAGATTAATGAATTTCTTGGTAAAATAGAGAGATTAAAAGAAAAACTAAAGGGATATAGTATAAATAAAAATGGAGCAATAGAATCAGCTGAAATTATTTTACAAGAAGCAACCAAATAATTATTGCAATTAAAGGATAATAAATATAAAAGTCAGGAATTTTAAATCCTAGAATATTCCACCACCTATGCCATTTTGCAAATTTTGGGTTAAATTCGCTTAATTTTACCTCTGGATTTACTAAAAACCAAGTAAGGTCCTCAACAACAACACCAAAGAAATATCCTGCAGCTAAAATACCAAATATCTTTGAATTAAAACCAAATATTACTAAAGGCAGCATTAAAAACATTGGAATCATTATTAACCAAGACCAAAAATGATACGCTGTTAATGTTCTTTTACCGAGTTTTATTCTCCAGCCAGAAGATTTAGAAGCCCAACCACTTCTCCTTTCCATATAAGCTTCCCAAAATCCTATACTAATAAAAACTAATAAAATATAAATTAGAATTAATATTTCATTCATAAAATTTTAACTCCTTTTTAACTATATAAAACTAATGAAAAAGAATTTAAATAAGTACTTTAGATTAATATCATGATGTTACAAAAAAAGAGTCAGGCAAATAACATTATATTTTCTTTATTCTTGCTAATTATCTCAATATTAGCATATGTTGCATTTAAAACAAATATTTTTGGCTATACAAGTGAGCTTCCTTATTTAAACACCTTAGAAAATGTAATGATATTTTTGATGGTTCTGGCTATAACTTATTTATTTATTAAATTAACCTCAAAATTGATAACAAGGTATTTAGAACAAAGGGGGAGAAATAAGAAAAATATAAGATTATTATTAAAAGTTTACAAATATTTTATCTGGGTTCTTGTAATTTTTATAACATTATCATTATTATTCAAGCAAATAGGTTCATTAATAACTTCCTTAGGGTTAATTGGTTTTGGAGTTACATTAGCCTTACAAAAACCGATTTTAAACTTTGTTGGCTGGATTACAATAATTTTTAGCAAAACTTACCAGATTGAAGATGTAATTTCTATAAATAATTTAAATGGCAAGGTTTATGATATTAAGGTTATGTACACAAGTTTATCAGAATTAACAGAAGAAGGAGACAGCACAGGAAGGTCAGTTTCAATACCAAATGAATTTGTTCTTACTACACCTGTAATAAATTATACTAAAGGAACTAATTTAGTCTGGGATACAGTTCATATTTATTTAACTTATCAAAGTAAATGGAAAAAAGCCCTTGAAATAATTGAAAAAACATCCCAAGATTTTTATGAAAAAAATATAAGGAATGAAGTTAGAAAAATACTTACAGAATCCTTTAAGAGTTATGAAAAAGTTGTTGTTAGATTAGCGATTTATGAAAAGGGAATTCATATAAAAATTCGTTATTTGGTTGATTTTGATAAAAGTAATGCATTAAGAACAGAACTTAGTAAGATATTATTGGATAAATTAAGAGTAAAGGGAATAGTTCTTGGTAAGGTTGAAGATATAAAAGGAGATGCAGCTAAATATTTATAACGGGCCCGATGGGATTTGAACCCACGACCTAACGGTTAGGAACCGTTTGCGCTATCCAGGCTGCGCTACGAGCCCATAAGAATTCTTCCAAATTTATATTATTAAAAGGTTTTTATTTAGAAATTTGCAATAAAGATTTTAATGCAGAAGGTAATTTTCTTACATTGCTTGAAGGATCAAAATGACCTTGGTTATGTTCAATGATTATTTTTGCATTTAATTTATTTCTAAAAGTTTTGGCATTATCTAAAGAAACGAATGGATCATTATCCGAGAATATTGCAACAAATTTTTTAGTATTTCTTTTAATTTTATTAAAATTAATATCATTTTTTAGCCAAGGCTTAGCAATCTTTTTTACTTCT
>JBBSWY010000043.1:0-2463 GCA_038046045.1 Nanobdellota archaeon | reverse complement strand
TTCAAAATATTTTGCTTTTAAATCTTTTAAACCACATCCTTGCCTTTCATAATTCATAGCTCTTTCGCCACCTATTAATCGATAATATAACCAGACTTCACGATTTTCTGGTTCATCTTCTAATCCATCCAGTATTAATTCTGTTATATATTTCTTAAAAACTAATAATTTCCTATTAAGAAAAGTTATATCATAATATCCTTCATTTAAATCGTGAGCTTCTAATCTTCCTATTTGTCCGAATCTGGGATGTTTAGGATTAACAACTAAGGCAACTAAATTTTTCACATTAGTTTCATTTCTTCTCCAATCTTCTATTTTTTTAAAATCCGTCATATGATTAAAAACAATCTAAAAACTTAAAAATCTATTGAAAACCAGTCATTTTCCTAATTTTCATGCTAAAATTAAGATTCAAACAGAAAATAGACTCCGCATTTAGTACTATAAAATTAGGCGGACAACTTTCTTAGCTTCCCACACACGAGTGCAGTACAACTAAGAACGTAGGCTTGTTTGACTTCCGAGTTCGAAATGGGATCGGGTATATCCAAGCCACTATGGTCGTCCTAAACTTTATTAATTAATAAGGGATTTATAAATCTTTCTTATATTTCATTACAATTTGATTTATTTTTTCACGTTCTTCTTGACTTGGCTTTTTAATATCAAAATTTACAATTCCATACATCCCTTTATGAAAAGCTAATGGTTCTTTATCTTGATTTAGAGAAGCTTCTAAAACTTCACCAACAAACATCGTATGATCTCCTAATGAAATTTCTTTTATAACTTTACATTCTAGATTAAGAGCAGCTCCTTCTAACATTAAGCATTTAATTTTATTTCCTTTATAAAAATTAAATCCCAATTCATTTAATGCACTAATTTTATTTATTTGCTTACCAGTATAACCCCCGGCTATATTTACTAAAGGGGGTTGTTCTGTAGAAGTAATATTAACACCAAATTCCTTTGTTTTACTAATATTATCATGAGTTGCATCAACTGGTTTTATACATACAGCAATTAAACCGGGACTGTAGGAAATATGATGGGTCCATTCTGCAGCCATTATATTATCTCCATAAGGGCCTGTACTAGTGATTAAACCAACATTAGTAATAAATTGCTTTGTTTTTTCATCTCCCCACGGTAAATCCATTTTATTCCCCCCAGATTAACTGGATATATTGGATAACCGATACTTATATATAAATGTATCGGTTTTACGATATAATGGTAAAATATATAAATAACAAAATTATTATTTTATTATGAAATCTTACTGTGATATGAAGGGGTTTTTAACTTTTTCAGTATTAAGGATGATAAGCAAGAAAGAGTTGTCTGGAGAGGAAATAAGCGAGGAAATTAAGAAAAGAAAAGGTTGTAAACCAAGTCCAGGAACTATATATCCTGTATTAAAAAATTTAAGAGAAAATGGTTTAATTAAAGAAATTAAAAGTAAAGGTAAGTTAAAAAAATATAAAATTACAATTAAAGGTAAAAAAGAATTAAAGATAGCAATTAAAAAATTTGTTTCTATATTTTGTGATATGAAGGAAGAATTTTAGTAAACAGTAAATTTAGTTTCTTTTCCTAATGAATTGTAAGCTTTTACATTAACTAAATTAAATGGTTTGCAAATAATTAAATGTAAAGTTCCATTCTTACCAAAAAATTCTAAATCTTGATTACTTGGCATATTAGAATAAGAAGGATGACTATGAACACTTCCAAAAACATCTGTAGTTAAGGGTAATCTATTTTCTATGCTGGCTGAATGAAAATTACTTTTGAAATGCTGATAAACTAGATCATTTATTATTAATCTTTTATTTGAAATTTTACCCTTTAAAAATGCAACAACCTCTTTAGGATAAGAATTTTTTGCTAGTTCACCAATTCTATAAATGACATTCTTGCTAATAAAGATTTCATTATAAACGAATTTATCTAGCTCTAAAAATCTATAAATTTTTTCTTTTATCCATTTCATTTTTAATTATCTTAGACTCCTCTAATAAAGCTGTATATCTCTCAGAATCAATATAATGTAATAAACCTGTTTTAGAATAAATACCCATTTTATCGATAATATACCCACCACATTTTTTACAGATTTTTTCATAGTCGCTTTCTTTACCATAATAAACAAATGGTTTAAGTTCATGTTTTATATTACCGATACATTTTTCTTCTAAATTAGATAATCTATTTTCTAAATTTTCTAATATTATTGAAGGTTCATTTCCCATTTTAAAGTATTTTTAATTTACCCGTAATCTTATCTATTTTTTCATCTTCATCTGGCCCTATAGCCAAGCATGTTATTGTTCCAGAAGGAATTTCAGTTCTGCCAGCATCCTTAATTAAAGCATTAACTAACTTATATTTATCAGCTAGTTTTTTAAAATTCAGTAATTCTTTCTCATCTTTAACTTTCAATATAACTTTTTT
>JBBSWY010000042.1:0-4491 GCA_038046045.1 Nanobdellota archaeon | reverse complement strand
TTTCTTTCTTTGCACATTATGTTTAGCATTTCAATTAATCTTTTATTAGCTGCAACTCCTCCAATAAGTAAAGCTTCTTTCTTATTTACATGCGCCATTGCTCTTTCTGTAACTTCTGTGAGCATTGAAAAATAAGTTTCTTGCAAACTATAACATAAATCTTCTTTTGAACAATTTTTTTTATATAAATAAATAGCTTTAGTTAAAATTCCTGAAAAACTTAAATCCATTCCTTTAACAACATATCCTAAATCAATGTATTTTCCTTTTTTTGCCAATTCTTCTATTTTCGGACCTGCAGGAAATCCTAACCCTATATTTCTTCCAAATTTATCTAGCATATTACCTATGCCTGAGTCTAAAGTTTCTCCAAATATCCTATATTTTCCCGCTTCAAAAGCAATAATTTGTGTATTTGCTCCGGTTGCTAAAATAAATACAGGATCTTTAGCTTTTGTTAATAATTTTCCGATTTCCAAATGTGCAACAAGATGTGATACACCAACCAAGGGGATATTTAATTTAGAAGCAAGTTCCTTCGCAAATTTCATTGTTTCTATTAAAGGAGGAGGCAAACCAGGTCCTTTTGAAAAAGATACAATGTCAACATTTTTAATATTAAACTCTTTTGATAATTTTTCGAATAATATTGGAAAAATTTCTTTGTGATGCTCTGCGCATTTTTGTGGTATAATTCCTCCTTCTTTTGTAGTATACATATCTCTGTCTTCATAAATAATCCTACCTTTATCATTAACTAATGCTATTCCAGCCGTATGAGCGGTTCCTTCTAATGCTAAACATATCATACTAATTTACCTCAAATGGAACTGCATATTTATTATGCGTCTTTGTTAATTTCAACTTCTCTATTTTATCTTGTAAATATTTTAAGTCTATTTTGTTTAACTTAAATAATTCAACTACGCAATCTATGGGGATAAATTTCAAATTTTTCTTCCATTTGGGAATATAAACATTAAAAATGGACTCAGCATTTATTAAATTAAAACTTTTACACTTAAGTTTTAAATAATGCCCAAGTATTTTATATTTACCCCATTTATCATCCGAGAGTTTATATGCTGCTTTTGTAATTAATTCTTTTTGCAAATTATTTTTTAATAAAACAGAAATTTTTGGTGGTTCTAATTGAGGATTAATTAAATAATCTTCTAACTCTCTTATCCTATTTTTATATTTCAATGCATTTAATACTTCATTACGTTTCGAATTTTGTCTATAAGTATATGGAACATTTTCTAAAAATTTTATCATGTTTTGTTTTTTTGTTAGAATTCTAATTATAATGCTATAAGTAGTATTACCTTCTTTTGATATCAATGGATGATTCCAATCAATTTTTGGTTCTGTAACCTCAACACCCATTTCCAAAATTAAATTCTTTATATCCTTCATAAATCCTAAGCAAAATTGTTCTGCAATACTTTCTTCTGCATTTAACGAAAGTTTCAATGACTCAACAGAATTTCCAGATTTTTTAAGTCTCGGCGACTGTCCATCTCCAGAAAATAAACCGTCTATAAATTTCCATTTTAATTTCTCATTTAAATCAAAAATCCATTTAGGTAATTTAAAATTTTGATAATTTTTATTTCCATATGGTGACCCAACATTTATCATTAATCTCGCTAAACTGGCAGGTAAATAAACATAATATATTCCACTTAAGTGGGGTTTTAAATTTAATCCCCATGCTTTTTTTATATCTTCACAAAATTTTAATGCGTCTATTTTTTGTCCAAAACAAGCATAGTTTGTGAAAGAATTTTTTTCCCTTTGTGAATAAATGCAACCGTCTGCATATCTAAATCCTAATGTTATCATAAATTGTTCAAAAGCTAAATTATTTGAGATTTTTAATGGTAATAAACCCATACTTTTTAATTCTTCTATTCCTCTAATAGCAATGGGGCTCTGACCTCTAAACCATTTATAAACAGTCGAGGCATTCATATTAAGCTTTTTAGAAATATCGTTATAGTTTATATCCATTTTTTTAAGATTTAGAAATTCTAAATATTTGTAAGCATTTTTTTGATGATTTATTCTAGTTATGGGGTACAAATTTATAATCTGTTTTTCCGTCGCTAATATCATATTATTAGATGGATAATCTTATTTATAAACCTAATCACTGCGGTTGTCACTTGGACACATGGGAGTTAATATATATGTTGTAGTATATAAATAATATATTTTCATTAATCTTTTAAAATGCAAAATTAAGCTAGGTTTATGAAAGAATATGAAGAGAAACTAAAGCAATATATTAAAGAAAATAATATAAAAGCTGAGCAAGTTATCTTTGAAGGGGATGTTAAAACTTCTGAAAAAGCTAGAATTAAAACAAATTCTTTAATTGTTAAAACAATTGTGTTTATTGATTTAAATAAAAGCTTAGAATATGGTAATGGTGTAATTGCAATAGTTCCTGGTGAATCTCGTGTAGATAAAAATAAATTACGTAAAATAAGTAATTCTAAAGTAAAAATTGCTAGTTCAGATGAAGTTTTAATATTAACAAGTTACCCTGCAGGTGGTGTTCCTCCTTTTGGTTTTAAAGCTAGATTTTATTTAGATAAAAGTTTAAAAAATAAAAATGAAGTTTATGCTGGTGGTGGGAGTATTAGAACATTAATTAAAACAATAATTAAAGAAATTATAAAAGCAAATAAAGCTGAGATTGTTAATATAATAGAAAATTTAGATAACAATTTAATCGAACAATTCTCGAACAGCTTGGATGATTTAAAACGCGGTCGCTTTAAAAAACTTAAATAGAAAGATTTATATATTAAAAGATATCTAAGGATATACGGGTGATTACTATTGTATCTTTCATATTTAGCCTTCATGCACTACAAAAAATGGACGCATTGGGAATAGAAAAGAAAGAGGTTGAAAATATAATTAAAAAAGGAATGAAGTGGAAAGAGGATAGGATAGAAAAGTGGCACTCATTGATGAACAATATTGAAGTTGTGTTCCAAAAATCAGGTGATGAAATATTTATTATTACGATTTATAAGGGAGAAAGAGAAAAATGAAATGTATCATGTGTAATTCAGAAGTAAAAGAAAAATTTGTTGAATATGAAGAATATGGAAACTCATTCGGTAAGTATAAAGCAAGGGTTTGTGTTAAATGTGGAGAGGTATATTTTGATTCAGAGACAGTTGATAAAATTCAGCAGAAATCAAAAAAACTTGGTTTATTTGGAATAATTAAAAAAGCAAAGGTAGCACAAGTAGGAAATAGTTTAGCAATAAGAATACCAAAAGAAATCGCTTTAGCAACTGGTTTAAAGAAAGGAAAAGAAGTTTTAATAGTACCAAAGGGAAAAAGTAACATAGCGATAGAATTTTGATATTATGAACAAGAGAAAAGAATTTGATAAATAGTTAAAAAGGCTTGAAAAATTCTTAAATAAGTTTGGTTATAAAACAAAAAGAATATACAAAAGATAATAGAGTAACTTTAAAGTAGTTACAATAGAAAGATTTAAAAACCATTATTTCTATATTGTTTTGGGGTTAAAATGATAATTCCAAAATTCACAATATTGTTTTTAGCATTATTCGGAGCTATATTTTTAGGAACGATTATACATGAAAGCGTGCATTTAGCTCAAGCACAAGAAGTTTATTCAATATGCTACGATGTTAACCAACAAAGTTTTGCACATGTAGAAGGAGATTTTGGAAATAAACAAACAGCTGCTTTAGAAATGCCTGCTTATATTATTTCTATATTAACAACCTTGGTATTAATGACATGTATTATTATTGATTTCAGAATTAAAGAATAATTGTCATTTCTTTATAATGGTAACATTTATAAAGGGGTTAACTATTGTAAGTTTTGAGGTAAAATAAAATGGAATATGAACAAATTAAATTTTTATATGAAGCTGTAATTTTAACTAATCTAGAATTTCATTTAAGCAAATATAGAGACGGATTTTCAGAGGTTATAAAACTTTTAAAACAGGGTCATTTAGAAGGAATAATTGAGTCTGTAGAAGGTTTACCAACTCCCGAAGAAATTATGAATTTTGATGAAAAAAGAATTCAAGAATTAAATTTAGACTTATTAAATAGATATTTCCCGATTGCTAAAGAAGAGCATAATATATCTAAATTAAAAAAACAAAAAACTT
The DNA here is from genome assembly GCA_038046045.1 of Nanobdellota archaeon. Taxonomy (GTDB): domain Archaea; phylum Nanobdellota; class Nanobdellia; order SCGC-AAA011-G17; family GW2011-AR20; genus GW2011-AR20. The sequence goes on along the minus strand of JBBSWY010000042.1, from coordinate 308 downwards.
TATAAACCATTAAAAGTGCAAAAAATCGGGGTTAAAAATATTACAATCACAAAATAAGAAGGAAATTAAATAAAAAATGGCAAGAGCAAAACCACATTTAAATTTAATATTTGTAGGTCACGTAGACCATGGAAAGAGTACTACAGTTGGTAGACTTTTATATGATTCTGGTGTTATTGATGAGCAAACCTTAAGAAAATTAAAGGAAAAAGCTCAGGAATTAGGAAAAGCTGGTTTTGAATTTGCATTTGTTATGGATCAATTAAAAGAAGAAAGAGAAAGAGGAGTTACAATAGATTTAGCACATA
>JBBSWY010000041.1:0-1742 GCA_038046045.1 Nanobdellota archaeon | reverse complement strand
TATAAAAGATTATTTATTTTTTCTGCCAGGCATAACTTCTTAGCCTTTTAGATTTACCAAAACCACAACTAGAACAAATCCCTTTTCTAACCCTAAAAGAATGATTTCCGCATCTTCTGCATCTACTTACTAAACCAGCTTTACCTGATTTTTTACCATGAGAGGCTGTTCCTTTTGTCATTTTAAGTTAATTTATTGAGGACTTATTAGAATTATAGTATCTCCTCTTACAAATGAATTTCCAAGTTTTCTTTTTAATTCACCATTAACATGCTCTTCTGTATCATGCAAGACAACATTAATATGAATATCAAATGCTTTTAAAATTCCAATTAATTGCTTGCCGTTTTTTAATTCTACTAAAACTCGTTTGTTTCTTGCTTCATTTAATGCATCTAATGGTCTATCTGAAGTCATATGCATTACCAGAAATAATATCTTTATAAAGCTTATCATGAGAAGATTTATAAATATATTAAATCGCAAGAAAAATATGGCAATTGCACAATCAAGATCAAAAAGAAAAGCGTCTGGATCTAGATATAGAAGTTTTAGGCAGAAACGCTTGTTTGAATTGGGAAATTTACCAAGATTAACTAAACTTGGAGAAAGAAAATTAAAAACAATGTATGCTAAATTTGGAAAAACAAAAAAAGTTCTGTTAGATGTTAATATGGCAAATGTTTATGATCCAAAAACTAAGAAATATTCTAAAACAAAGATAATAACCATAGTTGAGAATTCCGCAAACAGACATTTTGTAAGAAGAAATATTATGACCAAGGGTGCGGTTATTAAAACTGAGTTAGGAAATGCCAGAATTACTTCTCGCCCAGGTCAAGAACCTATTGTAAATGCTGTTTTAATTGAATAATTTTTCTACTAAAATCGTTTTGTAATAAGAAAATATTAATGTAACAATTAATCCTACTATAAACAATATGTAACTTCCATTTGATATTAAATTAAGATATGCAATAAAAAATATGCTGATAATAATTAAAGACAATAATAAGTATAATAAAAATAATGGAAATAATTTGTAGATTTTTGTATAAATTAACCTTATTTTATTTAAATTTTTGAAATATAAGAAGAAGGATATATACATTATTAAGATTAAGAGAATAAATAAGTAAATATCTGGATAAAAAATTAATAATGTAATTAAGATAACGCTTGGTAAACTTGCTAAACTGAACTTAAAAAAATAATTGTTTTCTTTTTTCAATAAATAAAAACTATATCCTTGTAATATTGCGTATAAGATAAAAGCTATTAAAGGTATTGCTAGAAAAATTATAAAGTAAGCATTGTTTGTTAAACCATTAATTTGGGTTAGTAAATTTTGAGCTTCTAATGTATTCTGAGTTACATTAACAGAGTTTAGCTGTGGCCCATATGACTGAATCTTTAATAATATTTCTCCAATTTTTAATCTTGAAAATATTAATGTAAATAATAGTAATAAGAAATAACTTAAGTCCAATAAAAATACCTTTAATATCTTATTTTTCATATTTATAATCATCGTTTTTATTAATATAAAAAGGTTTAGAATTAAAAATTTTTAAATTAAGTATAGGTTCCCCTGTAATAATAATTATAATTTGGCACAACTTCATTAACAAAAGTTATAGATAATCTATCTCTTTCTATCCCCGTATTAGAATATCTTGGTGCTTGAGTTACAATTGTATACTCCGGTTCTGCTTTATTATTTAATATTTTTTCTTTGTAAT
>JBBSWY010000040.1:0-1082 GCA_038046045.1 Nanobdellota archaeon | reverse complement strand
TTAAGAATTTGGCCACAAGATAATGATACAGAAGGATTTTTTGTAGCTAAAATAAAGAGAATTTAGATGTGGGATTGATTTAGATTGGAGCTAAAGGTTAATCTCTAATGACAATATAATTATTATCCAATTTCTTTAATTAATTTTTTTACTTTAATTTTAACTTGATTTTTACACCGACGATGCTCTTCAAGAGACTTACCTTTCGGATTCTCAATCTTCCAAAAGACAGCCTTTTTATTTTCTTTCAGATAATTTGGAACTGTTTCAATTTCAGCCATAACTATTATTTTGTCAGCTTTATCAACCATATTTTTAGTAAGTTGTTTTCTTACTTTTTCTGAAATATCAAAACCTTCTTCTTTCATACAATCTATAACATATTGGGCAGATAAGTCAATATTCTTTATTTTTTCGCCTTCGTGTCTTTCTACAACAGTGCCTGCACTTGTTGAATGATGTTCTTTAGAAAGATTATTGAAGATAATTTCAGCCATTTGACTTCTACCTACATTACCTCTACAAACAAAAAGAATATTCATATTCCAATTGCTAAATTTATTAGAATTTAAATGTTTTCATCTAAGTTAGCTCTCTTTCGGGTTATTATATGGGGATAGCCGGATTTGAACCGACGATCTCGTGGTCCCTAACCACGTATCATACCAAGCTAGACCATATCCCCATAAAAGAAAATTATTTATACTAGCTTAAATATTTAACCTTAAATTGGAGAAACTTACCATCATAGGCATTGATCCAGGGACAACAAAAAGTTATGCTGTTCTTGATTTACATGGTGAAATTCTCGAAATTAAATCCTCTAAAAAACTTGATATAAGCACAATAACAAAAGAAGCTTTTAAATTTGGAAAACCCATTTTAATTGGAACAGATGTAAATAAAGTTCCTGGTTTTGTTGAAAAGATTGCTTCTAGTCTTGGAGCTAAAATATTTAAACCAGAAATTAATATACAAAGAAAACATAAAACAAAATTAGTAAAGAAATTTTTAAAGAAAAAAGGCTTTGAAATTAATAACAAACATGAAAATGATGCTTTAATCTCTGCAATATTAGCTTA
>JBBSWY010000039.1:0-6664 GCA_038046045.1 Nanobdellota archaeon | reverse complement strand
GCTTTTTGTATAACTTGAGAGTACCATTCTGAAAAATCTTTATCTTTTTTTACTGTAATTCCTTCTTGATGTTCTTTCATAAAATTAAGTAATTTTAGCTTTATTTAAAGTTTTTTATAATCAAAAATATTATAATTTTTGCATTGAAAAAATAACAAACCTTTAAAAATGAATATTAGACTTAAATTCCTATGAATATAAAGGGAATAAAACTAAAACCAGAATTTGAGAAAGCGATATTTGATCTAGGTTTTTCAGAATTTACAGAAATACAAGAAAAATGCATTCCGATAATCCAACAGGGAAAAGATGTTATTGGGTTGTCTCATACAGGTTCTGGAAAGACAGTAGCATTTGGATTTCCATCTCTTGAAAAAGTCATTCCAGGAAAAGGAATCCAGTTATTTGTTGTTGTCCCTACAAGAGAACTTTGTAACCAGGTTGCAAAAGAATTTAGAAAATTCACAAAATACAGGAAAACTTTCATTGTTGAAGTGTATGGTGGAGTTTCAATTAATCCTCAGATAGAATATTTAAGACAAGCTGATGTTGTTGTTGGAACGCCTGGGAGAATTTTAGATCATCTTTCAAGAGGAACTTTAAATTTAAGCAATGTAAAAATTCTTATTCTTGATGAAGCTGATAAAATGTTTGAAATGGGTTTTATTGATGATATAAAAAGGATTATTTCAAGAATCCCTAAAAACAGTCAAAAATTATTATTTGGTGCAACAATGTCTTCAGAAGTAATGAGCATTGCAAAAAGTTATATGAATAATCCAGAAAGAGTTAAGATGCAAGTATACATAGACAAAGATAAGATAATGCAAAATTATTATGAAGTTGATAAAAATAATAAATTTTCTTTATTGGTTCATGTAATAAAGAAAGAATTGCATGGGCTAATAATCGTTTTTTGTGGTATGAGGCACATTGTTAATATAATTAATAAAAATTTGTACAAGCAAGGCATAAAATCGCAAGCACTTCATGGAGGAATGACCCAGAACGGAAGAAAACAAGTTATGGAAGCATTTCGTGATGGAAAACTCGATGTCCTGGTTGCAAGTGATGTAGCTGCACGGGGATTAGATATAAAAAATGTAAATTTGATAATAAATTATGATATTCCAAAAACATCTCGGGAATATGTACATAGGATAGGAAGAACTGCGAGAGCAGGAAGCAAAGGAAATGTAATTTCATTGTTATCTTCAGATGATTATGATAATTTCAGAAAAGTTCTTGAAGATAGGTCTTTATTAATACATAAAATGAAAACACCAGAATTTGAACGCGTTGAATTTATAAGACAGCAACATCATAATAGGCCATTTCGCAGAGGATTCCAAAATAAAAGAAGATTTTAGTTTTATGAGCCTGTCGGGATTTGAACCCAAATCTTTCGGTCCGAAGCCGAAAATTCTATCCAGATTAAACTACAGGCCCAACAATTTCAGAATTATTAAATTTAAAAATCTATTTAATTACTCAATTCTTAACTACTTAAAAATTAATAAAGTAAATCGAAAGGTATTTAAATAATTTTTACAGATTAATTTTAGGTTATTTTAAAAAAGGAGGTGTGTTTAATGGCGTTAGATGCTATTTCAACTACAGGTTCATTGATTCTTAATCCATTAATAAGTTTATGGAATAGTTTTGTTGGTATTTTACCGGGAATTATTGCAGCTGTTATCGTTCTAATTATTGGTTATTTTATTGCTTTGGGTGTGGGTCATGCTGTCCGTGTATTATTGGAGAAAGCTGGCGTAGATAATTACATGGAAAGATCTAAATTCGCCAAAGGCGTTGGTCATTTCAATATACCTAAAATTTTTGGAGAGATAGTCAAATGGTATATATTCTTAATATTTATTAAAGCCGGTGTAGACTTGTTAAAATTAGGTGGTTTATCTTCTATACTAAATGAGTTTGTGTTATGGTTACCAAATGTAATCTTAGCAGCAATCGTTGTAATCTTCGGAGTTGCATTAGCTCATTTTGTAAGTATGAAGATTGAAGAACACACAATGACTAAAGGGGTAAGGTTCTTTAGTAAATTAATCAAAATTGTTATTTATTATGTTGTATTTGTCATTGCATTACAGCAAATTGGTGTAGAGGCTTCAATCTTAGAAAATACATTCCTAATTTTAATTGGAGCATTGGCAGTAGGAATTGCTATTGCATTGGGAATTGGATTAGGAAAGGCAATGCAGCCGGAAGGTAAAGAAATTGTTAAGGATCTTAAGGAATTAATGCATCATTAAATTCCTCTTCTTCTCTTTTTTTATTTTAAAACAATATCTTTATAAATCTAGTTTTTAAGTTAATTTTTTATGGTAAAAGAACAAGAACAGTTCCTGGTTCCGTTGGATGAATATTTAAAAGTTGGAATACATATTGGGACTAAGTTCAGAACAAAATATATGGCTCCTTTTATTTACAAAACCAGGCCAGATGGTTTGGTTGTTTTAAATGTACAAGAAATAGATAAAAGAATTAAGTTAGCTGCTAATTTACTTTCTCAATATAATCCAGAAAATGTTTTAGTTGTATGCAGAAGAGAGAATGGGTGGAAAGCTGTAAGTTTATTTTCTAAGTTAACCGGAATAAGAGTGTTTGCTGGAAGATATCCACCTGGAATTTTAACTAATCCTAATTTAAAGACATTCATTGAAACAAAATTAATCCTTGTTGTAGACCCATGGCCTGACAAGAACATTGTAAAAGACGCAATTAAGATAGGGATTCCTGTAATAGCATTATGTGATACAAACAATGAAACTAATAATTTAGATTTAGTTATTCCATGTAATAACAAGGGTAAGAAAAGTTTGGGTTTAATTTTCTGGATTCTTGCCCGTGAATACCTAAAAGTAAGAAATAAGGAAATGAAAGAAAAAATAGACGATTTCATGGACGAATAGCAATATTTAAAGTTCTATTATCAAAAGGTTTAAATACTAATAGATTATAACATGTTATGACTTATAATGACTATTGAAATAAAGTTAACTAAGCATGCTCAAGATAAAATGATTTTTTTGGGGGTAACAAAAGACCAAGTAAAAAATACAATATTAAGAGGTTCAAAATTCAAACAAACAGATGGTTATTTAGCTATTCATAGTTATTTAAAAGTCGCTTATAAAATCATAAGTAAAAATATTTATAAAATAAAAACAGTTTATATCGAGAGGTAAAAATGGAAAGGAAAATTTGTGAAGAATGTCATGGAAAAACAGAAAAGAAGTCAGTAGACTACATGTTATTGGGTAAGAATTTAGGTAAGTTTGAAGCAGAAGTATGTAATAAATGTGGAGAACAGGTCTTTAACGAAGATGTGAGTGAAAAGATTGAAAAAAGGGCTAAAGAATTAGGATTATGGGGGTTACAAGCACGAGTAAAGGTCAATAAAGTTGGAAATAGTATAGCTGTTACGGTTACAAAACCCATTTCAGAATTTTTAAATTTGAAAAAGGGGAAGAATGTTTTGATTTATCCAGAAGATAAACACAGATTAATAATAGAAGTCTGAGAATAATTATTTACATTCCGAATAGTAATATTTAAATATAACATTATTCTATTTTAAATCAGAGGTGTAATTATGAAATTAAAAAAATTAATCTTCTTTTTGCTCATTTTTATAGCTTTATTAAAATTTGCTGATGCAGCCGGAGTTTCTGTCAAAACAAATATTGTACAGGATGTTGCCTTGCCTGGTACGCCTGCTATTTTTGATGTTGAAATAACAAACAATGGTGCAAGAGGGGAAGTAAAAGCAATTGTAACAGACTTTAAATGGAGAAAAGAAAGCAATTACGGATTTTACACAATTGATGGCGGAGGAACAATAAAAGATACTTTCAAATTTTTTTCGATTGGAGATTTAGCACCTGGAAAATATTCTGTCAATGTAAGGATTTATGCAACAAGAGATCCTGAAGATTATGTTGATCAAAATTTTATAATTGATGTTGTATCCTATGGAAATTTACTTGATGCAAGACTTGATTATAATCCCCAGGGTTTAAACCCAAATAAAGAAAATTTAGTAACTTTAAAATTAATTAATGCTTATAATATTGAACTTAATAATATAAATGTTAAATTAAGAAGTGAGGTAATAAACAAGGATTTTGCAACAAATATTGGAAGAAAGGAAACTAAAGAACTTCCATTTAGCGTAGAATTAGGAAATGTAAAAGAAGGAGATTATGAAGTTAATGTATTTAGTTTAGTTGACGATAAAATAGTCATGAATGCAACAAGAAAAATTAAAATTGCTTCTCATTCAGACATAAGGGAAAATAAAAAAGAGGAATTTTCATTTTTAGTTAAAACATCTGAAATTTCAAGGGTTAATGATGGAAATACAGTTTCAAAAGAAGTTTATAGCAAGACATTAAGTTCATTTGAAAATTTATTTACAAGATTAAGTCCTGAACCAAAAAAAGTAGAAAAATTGGGGGGGGCTTATAAGTATGAATGGCAGTTCACGTTAAATCCAAATGATTCATATTTTATCTCGGCTAAAACAAATTATGGAAAGCCAATTTTAACTTTAGCTCTAATAGCTTTATTAATTTACCTTGTCTATAAAATGGCTAATGCTGGTCTAAGAATTACTAAAAAAGTTTTATTGCTTAAATCGCAAGAAGGTCATATTGTTGGATTAAAGGTATTACTAGTTTTAAAGAACACAAGCAGTACAATAAGAAACATAAGACTTACAGACAATATTCCTGGTTTATTAGAATTACCACATGAATATGGAACTTTAAAACCAAGTTCAACAAAGTCTGGTATTGCTGGAAGTGTGGTTAGCTGGGATATTCCTGAATTATTAAAAGGGGAAGAAAGAGTTATTGCCTATAAAATGAAATCTAAGGTTACGGGTTTAGGAAAATTAACTATTCCTAGAGCCCTTTGCAGATATAAAGATAAAATGGGCAAAATATATATAGTAAAGTCTAATCCATTTAATTTGTTCTAATATGTTTAAAAAAGCGCAGGGGTTTTATGCAGATTTCTTAATTGGATTACTTGTTTTAATATTGATAACTTTTATCTTTACTCAAACAATAATCGATCTTAATTCTAGAGAAGATAAGTTTCAAGAATTAGCCAATGATGGCACTGCAATTTCAAATGCACTAATGTCTCAGGGTTATTGCCCGACTGGAAATTGCTTAAATGATTGGAGCAATTTGCAGGGAAGAGTCGGTTTTATTAAAGAAGGAAAAATTCAACTTGATAAATATGATAGCTTTACACAATTATTAAGTACACAAGAAGGTTATCAAACGAGCAGGATTTTACTTGGTACAAAAAATGACTATGTTTTGTATTTTGAATTCAATAATCAAATTATAAGTGAGATTTTTGGCAAGGTAAATGATAAATCCCTTATTAATACAAAAGAAAGTATTAGAATTACAAGAATCATTTATTATAATTTGGATGATAACGGACAGATTACAGATCAAGGGAGAATTGTAAAAATGAACATACTTGTTTTTGGTAAGGAAAGAAGCACAGTAAGTGATCAAGTTATATGTAAAAAAGCTGATGATGTTGGTTTTTGTGATATATTGGGGGATTTAGCTTCAGATTATAAAAAAGATTGTTGTGTCAGCTGGGATTTATGTAAAAATCCAGATGGCAGTTGTACTTAATAACTTAGCAAGATTTATATAATAAAAACAGCATAAAATTTGATGTAAAAGAGGTGTTAAATATTAATAAAAAAATATTAATTATTTTAATAGTTTTGCTTTTAAGTATCAAGTTCAGTTCAGCACTTACTTGTCCGGCTAATGCTGATACTATAAATGAATTTAAATCTGTAACAACACAAATGGTTTTTGATTTTCTTGGCGATAAAACAACCTTAACATCAGAAGAAGTAAGCATAATATATGATTTTTATAATGATAATAAAAACAATTGGAATTCTAATATATGCACTCAGCAGGTAACAGATATATTAAATAGATATTTTCAAATTACAAGTACACCAACACAAAAAGTAATTTCTTTATGTAGTTCTGATATTGATTGCAATGATAATAATAGATGCACAGTTGATAGATGCAGTAATCCTGGAGAAATAAGTTCGAGTTGTTCTCAAAATATAATCAGCTCATGTACTTCAGGAGATGGTTGTTGTCCTGGTGGTTGTGGTACTATAGATAATGATTGTAGCATTGGTGTATGTGGAAATAATTTAAAGGAAACTGGAGAAACTTGCAGTTCGTGTCCTCAAGATGTTGCTTGTGCCCAAAATGAAGTATGCAGCAATGGACAATGTACTACTGTTTCATGTAGTGCGGGAACATGTAATGATGATAATTCGTGTACAATTGATTCTTGTACTAATCCTGGAACTGTAACCTCTCAATGTAATTATACAAATAAGGCATTAAATTCTGTATGTCTAACAAATTCAGGAAGTGGTGGTATCTGTGATAATAGCAGTCCAAAAAAAATATGTTTAATTCCAATATGTTCTTCGAGTGCAAATTGTAATGATAATAATGCGTGTACTTTAGACTCTTGTACAAATCCAGGCAAGTACAATGCAGCTTGTTCAATTAGTTCAACTATTACTTCATGTGTAAATAATGATGGTTGTTGTCCTGCTGGTTGTAAT
>JBBSWY010000038.1:0-1874 GCA_038046045.1 Nanobdellota archaeon | reverse complement strand
AATTATTAGTTAGTTTTAAATACCAAATAAATTTTTTAATAATAAGGTGATATATTGATAGAGTATGATGAATTTGGTCCTGAAAAAGTTCTTCAAGTTTATAATAAAAAAATAGGAATGAAAGGAATTCTCGTTATTGACAATACAAATAGGGGGGTTTCTAAGGGTGGAATAAGAATGACACCTACAGTTACTGTTGAAGAAGTTGCTTCTCTTGCCCGTACAATGACATGGAAAAATGCAATGGCAGAGTTACCTTTTGGTGGAGCTAAATCCGGAATAATAGCAGATGATAGAAAAATTTCCCAAAAAAAGAAAGACGAAATTGTTAAAGCATTTGCAGAATCTATAAAAGAATTATGTCCAAGCAAATATGTTGCAGGTCCCGATATTAATACAGCAGAACATGAAATGGAAGTATTTGCAAAAGTCCTTGGAAAAAAATCTTGTACTGGAAAACCTGAAAAATTAGGAGGAATTCCACATGAACTTGGAAGTACAGGATATGGTGTTAGCATAGCTACGTTAATTGCCTTAAAATATTTAAAAAGAGATCCTTATGATGTTACATTTGCAGTTGAAGGTTTTGGAAACGTTGGAAGCTTTGTTGCTAAAGATTTAACAGGAGCAGGATTAAGATTAGTTGCAATTTCTGATTCTAAAGGATGTTTGTATAATAAAAAAGGAATAGATTATAATAAATTAACAATAATAAAGAAAAAAACAGGTTCTGTAATAAATTATCCTGGAATGAAAAAAGATTCTCATGATATAATTTCAGTAAATGCAGATGTTTTAGTTACAGCTGCTGTTCCTGATTTAATTAAAATGCAAGATGTAAATAAAGTAAAAGCTAAATTAATTATAGAAGGAAGCAATATTCCAATGAAAAATGATGTTGAGAAAATATTCTATAAGAAAAATATTCTAGTGATTCCAGATTTTGTTGCTAATGCAGGCGGAGTTATCTCAAGTTACGTTGAGTATATTAATGGAACAAGGGAGAAAATGTTTAAATTAGTTAAAGAAAAAATAACAAAAAATACAAATTTAGTTTTAAATAATTCATTTAAACGTAAAATCGAGCCAAGAGAGGCTGCTTTAGAAATTGCAAAATCAAGAGTGAAAAGAAAATAAAATGGCGACTCAATTCTTTAACACAATGTTTTATTCAAGTATAGCAGGTTTAGCGACAATAATAGGAATTTTAATCGTACTTTATGCTAAGGAATTTAATAAAAAATATTCAATTTATCTGGTTAGTTTTGGAGCCGGAGTTTTAATAGCATTTGCTTTGATAAATTTAATTCCAGAAAGTTTAGAATTATATGATTTTTCTTTATATATTGTATTATTTGGATTTTTGATATTCTATTTAATTGAGCATTTTATTATGCTGCACCCATTTCATGAGCCTTTTGAAAGAGAACATGCAGCAGGAAAAACAGCTATCTTGGGATTGGGTTTTCATTCTTTAATTGATGGAATAGTTATTGGGGCTGGTTTTGAAATCTCACAAAAAATAGGATTAATTGCAACCTTGGCTGTAATTGCCCATGAATTACCAGAAGGAATAACTGCAATGGCTGTTTTATTACATGCTAAAGTTAAAAAAATTAAATCTTTACTATATTCATTTTTAGTTGCTATAGCTACTCCTGTTGGTGCTTTATTGACTTATTATTTTATTAGAGATATAAATGAAAGTTTTATTGGATTTTTATTTGCGTTAGCTGCAGGAAGTTTTATTTACATTGGGGCAAGTGATTTGGTTCCAGAAACACATGAACATTATAACAAAAATAATGCTTTATATTTAATTATAGGAATAATTTTTGTTGTTTTAATTACTTTGATTTTTAGTTAATTTTATA
>JBBSWY010000037.1:0-1058 GCA_038046045.1 Nanobdellota archaeon | reverse complement strand
AAAGTTTCCATAATATATTATATATTTAACATATTTAAAAGCTTTTCTAAACAATCCCTTGATCAAATAATTGTTCAAAGGTTAAATCATTAATTACATTACACCCCTCTTTTTTAAATAATCGTCAAGTTCCTGTTCTGTCTTTCCAATAGAGGGATTGAGTTTAATCTCATTCATTCTTTTTCTAACTATCAAATTTTCTTCGCTTAAAGCAGATTCAACATCATTTATTAAAACTTCAAAATCCTCCAAAATCTTAGAGAATTTTTCTTTAGATATACTTAAAGTTTCCATAATATATTATATATTTAACATATTTAAAAGCTTTTCTAAACAATTCCCTGTTCAAATAATTCTTCAAAACTTAAATCATTGATAACAACTAATGCTTCTCTATAATTTATAACCGGTTTACTAAATCTTGCGTAATCTTCTGTAGAAATTCTTGGGCATGCTGTTTCAATAAATGCCTGAATATCATACAAATTGATTAATTTATCATTACTAATTTCATCCATAACAATTAATGTAACTTCTTTATCATCTTTTTCTAATTTATTTTTTATATGATAAGCTGAGCCAAAATGCTGTCCGGGTTTATTATCTATTATTATTCCAATTTTACGAGCATCTTTAACTTTATTTATTGCAATAATTCTTTGTCTTATTATTTTATCCCGCTTTTCTTTCATATTATGTATTTCGCGATTAAAGGGGTCAAGTAAAATTACAGGTTTAGGAATTGCTAAAGCAGCTCCTAAAGCATGAAAATCATTTCCTATAACTAAAATAGCGTCAAATTTATCTTTAATTACTTTTAATCCATTATATTCACAGCCAAGAACTTGCCCAGAATAAAATGCAAAACCTTTTTTTGGTGGAATAAAAACTTCTTTATTATCTTCTTTAAGTATTTTTTCAGCTATCGGTAATTGATGCATATGCTGTACAGAGCAAACTAAAGCTATTCTATTGTAATCTTTTAATTCTTTCAAAGATTTTTTTACCAAATCCTCTATGTTTGTCTCGTATCTTACTTCAACATATAAAATAGGAAA
>JBBSWY010000036.1:0-4454 GCA_038046045.1 Nanobdellota archaeon | reverse complement strand
TATTAAAGGTGCAGAAGCTTCTGTTATAAATTTGGCAATAGAAAGGAAAGATAAATTGATTGTTGATGATGCTATTGCTATAAAAGTTGCTAAATCCTTTGATATTGAAACAATTAGAACAACTACAGTTATTTTTATGGCTGTTAAAAATAAAATTATTACTAAAGAAAAAGCCATTTCCTTTGTAGACGAGCTTATCGAAATTGGCTATTATATTAGCCCAGGATACTATTCTGCTATTTTGAAAAAACTTACCACTTAATTTATCAGAATAATTCTTTACCCTACCCTTGTTTTTATTTGATTTAAGAGAGTAAGAACTACCTTTAACCCCCGCTAATGTAGCTTCCTCTTTTTTCAATCTCATTTAACCTACTTTTAGAAATAATAAATTTATTTTTGTTAAGTAATTAGTATAATTCATTCTCAACCTCTTTTTTAATACAAATCTTAATTTAATTGGTGGTGCAAACTTATATATAAAGTTTTTTATGATTTTTAATATGATCTAAATATGAATTTTATCTAAAATTAGTTTACCCCACCTATATTTTATTTATTTTTATTTATAAACCTCCATTACTTTTTTTAAGAAATACTCTTTTCCAATAACTAAAAGACGTTGAGAAGGCTCTAATAATGAACTAATTGTTGGTTCTTTTTCTTTTAGGGCTATCTCAAATTCCATTTCCTTCATAATTATGGGATTAATCTCTTTATTAAGTAAAGTTGATAATTTATTGCAGGATTCTAAAATATTTTCTTGTTTTTTAATAATAAATAACAAATCAACATCATTTCCTTTACCAAGTCTAGCATAACTGCCAAATATAACACAACTTAAAACATCTGGGAAAAAAATCTTTAAATTTTTAATTAGCAATCTTAGGATATTATTATCGGTTTCTAATTTATAGTCCTCAAGAATATATAATAATTCTAAATAATCATTTAAATTTTTATTTAAACTTAAACTGATTGTTTTACCTCTTTTATTCTTTACTAAGAATAAATTTAGAGATTTTAGGGTTTTGGATAAGCTATATGGGTGAATTTTTAGATTTTTAGAAATATTTAGCATATGTATTTCTTTTTCTTCATATATATACTTTAAGATTTTAAGTTTCTGTTCTGTTAAAGGTAATAAATTTTTAATCATTTTCCTCACCCAATAATCTAATAATTTCCTTAACCTCTTATTGTATATATATACATCTTAAGTTGTATATAAGACTTTCTATAATAATCCTTTAATTTATCGAGAGCTTTTCTTTTAGAACCCCCTAGAAATATATTCTTTACCCCACCTGTTTTTTTTGTTAACCAATTATACAAAATAATCACCCTTTTCCGAAAGTTTTAAATATAAATTTGATTTATTATAATCATGAAATCTAGAAAACCTAAAGATGAGTTTAAGGCAATTATTCCAGCTAATGTAGATCCTATTAAATTGGCTGATGAAATTAAGAGGGGAATGTCTACTAGATTTTTGAGAGAGATGAAAAGGCTTAGACAAAGAAGAATTAAATCTCGTTTGGCTCAACAATCTTGATAGTTCTAAGACCATTTTTCTTTAGCACCTCATTTATTTTATCTCTATTATTTTTCAAATGTTTTCTATTAAAAGTTATAAGATAGTCTATATTAAACAAAGAAGCTACAAAAACCAATACAGAATCTTCTTTTTTAACACCCAAACTTTCTAATTCATTTACTATCTTTTCTTCACCAATGCCTTTTCTATTTGTTAGTTTTAATATTTCAACATTAGATAGGATGTGGTTAGAATATTCAAAATAGAAATCTTTAATTTTTTCTGCTAATAATTTATCATTCCACTCAAGTATTAAATTCACAAGCGAGAACGGTGTTACTAATATAAATTCTTCATTTTTTACCCTACTTAAAAATTTTAGAGCCAACTCTTTCTTATCGCCTTTCCAAAACGCTACAGTTAATACATCTAAATCAATTAATATTTTATGCAAAATAATCCCTCTTTTGTAATTTCCTTTATCTTGTTTTTATCAATTAAATCTTCAATCATGGCAAAAGTACAGCTTTGATTTCTTGATTCAAAACCATTTTTAGCTAAAATTCCCAACAAACAATGATATAATGTATAAAAGGCGGCACTTGCACTCCAATCTGAAAAGTCAATCTTGACAAATTCAGCAATAGCTTTAAAATCATGCATTGCCTTATTTAAATGATCTAAAGCTAATTCTTTACTTGGTTTTATTTTCTTTAAACCTTTATGTCTTAATCCTCCCTTTATTCCTTCTTTTAGACACTTATTTAATTTTTCATTGAGTTTGGACATTTTTAATACTCCTTGCAATAAAATCATGACCCCATAATATAACTCCATCTTTTATTGCAGTTATTATTATTTTATCTTGTCTCTTTAAATTATTTACCATGTCTTGGGGCGTTTGTATTATATCATGAATTTTATAAGGTATAATCTCTGTAGCTTTATCCAAGGTTTTCCTAAAAATATTAAATTTATCCTTGTCAAAAACAAAAACTATATCAATGTCGTTGGGGTTTTTATTATCTGTGATATAAGAACCAATTATTATCGCTGTTTTGCATATTTTTTTAAGCTCTTCAAAATCCCTTATCCTTATCTTTATTTTAGATTCATTTACTCTTTCGTCTGTTAGAGCAATTTCTAAATAACTCAATGTTAAGTTATTATCAAAATTTATTTTATATGCTTTAATTCTCCCGACATCTTCATAATAGATTATTCCGAGTTTTTCAAGTTTCTTCAATATTTTATAAGCACCATTGGGAGCCAAACTACATTCTTTAGCAATATCATTAATAGATTTGTAACTAAGTGAAGTCATTAAAAATCTTAATACCTTTCTCTCATTATTCGTAAACATATTATACACCTTTAGTGTATAACTATACACTTTTAGTATATAAGGCTTTCGCTTTTTTAGTTTTATAATCCCAGCCTCTCTTTTATCATATTGCAATCCTGTTCTAAATTGCCCGTAAAACTTTGTAATGATATAATAAAAACATCATTAATTATTTCATTGTCTAATAATTCTTTATAATTATCTAGTTTATTATTTATTTTATTATCTTGACATCCATTATTTTCCAGTTCAACTATAATTCCTCGATCTATCAAATAAACATCTGCTTCTGGGTTGCTTGTAAGATTTATTCCCGAATTAAAATAATTTATATCTTGAAAATTATACTCTGTAAGAACATCTTGATTATTTTTTATGCAAGTTAAAGAAGTTATGAATTTGGCATAATTATGCAGATTGCTTTCTGATTTATTCAAGATTACCGAATTGAAGTTCCTGTAATTATTTCTTTTTATTATTTCTTTTAAATAGAGAATTTTTAATTTATTTCTCTGTTTTATGTAAGCCCTTAATTTACTTTTATAATTGCTTTCTTTAATCCTGTCTATTGAAATTTGTTTTAACATTTTCCTTTCGGTTCTTTTTTAAATTGAAAATTAGCCTTGCTTTCGCATTTTTTTTCAGACTTATGCTGTAAATACCAATTCATTTATAAATATAATCACCGCGGTTGTCACTTGGACGTTTGGGAACTAATGTATATTTTAGAGAATATATTTAAAAAATTAAATAATGTTTATATACAAGTTATTTGTTATTAAATACATGGAAAATGGAGAAGAAAAAAGTGTACTTTTAGAGTATTTTGGAGATTATCCTTTAATTAAAATATTAGATTTTTTAATAACTTCTAGGGATATGGATTACAGCATGACAGAAATAGCTAAGAATTCTAATGTGGGATGGACTGCTTTTTCAGAAATATGGCCACAATTAATTAAAAAAAATATCGTTGAATTTACAAGAAAAATAGGAAATGCTAAACTTTACAAACTTAACACACAAAATCTATGGGTGAAAGAATTAATTAGAATGGATAACTTAATAACTAAGCTAGAAACAAATAAAATATTAAAAGAAAAAGAGATTAGAGTTTAATTTTATTTTAAATTTATCTTATTTTCCTTACCAAGTTCAGCTAAATTATCATAAACATCATTTAATTTTTTAAATAACCTTATCTTGTCTTGGTGTTCTAAGTCCATATTCTTGTAAACATCAAAAATCCTATTATAAACATGAATTGCATTATTAAGATCCTTATTCATAATTAATTTATTTATTTCCTCAAGTAAATTATCAAATTCAATTAAGTTATTAGCTACAGAATTATCATCTTTTCTAAATTCCCTTTTAACTTCTTTTTTAATTACCGGTTTTACAACATCTTCAACAGCCTTGCCAACATAAATTGATTTAACTTTATCACCAATTCTTTGTGATTTATAATAATAAGAATAAGTTTTTCCTCCTTTTTTTAATTTTCTTACATACATTTTAATCAAATAATGTAGTACAACTCTTTACTTAAATAGTTTTTGGTTACACTAC
>JBBSWY010000035.1:0-4557 GCA_038046045.1 Nanobdellota archaeon | reverse complement strand
TTAGATGAAAATAAACCAAGAATATTAAATTTAAAAGAACTAATTTCTAGTTTTATTAAACATAGATTTAATGTTATAACAAGAAGAAGTAAATTTGAATTAGAAAAAGCAAGTAAAAGAGCTCATATTTTAGAAGGATTAAAAATAGCTTTGAAAAATATTGACGATGTTGTTAGATTAATTAAAGCAAGCAATAATGTTGAAAAGGCTAAGCAAGAATTAATTTCTAATTTTACTTTAAGCAACGAACAAGCTCTTGCAATATTAGATATGAAATTACAGAGATTAACTAGTTTAGAACAAAATAAAATTGCAGAAGAACATAATGAATTATTAAAATTAATAAAAGATTTACAAGCAATATTAGCTAGTGAAAATAAAATTTATGAAATTATGAAATCTGAATTACTTGAATTAAAAAGAAAATATGGTGATGAAAGAAAAACTTTAATTGAGGAAAATGGCCATTCTGTTTTAGATGAAGATTTAATACAGAAGAATGATGTTGTTGTTACAATGACTTATTCTGGGTATGTAAAACAAACACCTTTAACAGAATACAGGCAGCAAAAAAGAGGGGGTAAGGGAATAATTGCAACAGAAACGAAAGAAGAAGATTTAGTCAGAGAGCTATTTATTACAAGCAATTTAAACACATTATTATTCTTTACAAACAAAGGTAAATGTTTCCAGTTAAAAGCTTACGAATTACCATTAGAAGGAAGATATTCTAGAGGAAAAGCAATTGTTAATTTATTAAAGTTAGAACAGAATGAAAAAGTTAATAGTGTACTGCCTGTAAATAAATTTGATAGTAGTTATTTAATATTTATAACAAAAAAAGGAATTATTAAGAAAACTTCATTGATTGAATATGAAAATCCTAGAAGTTCTGGTTTGCAGGCTATAAAATTATTAGAGAAAGACGAATTAGTTAATGTAATTTTAAGTTCTGGCAATGATGAAGTTATGATAGGAAGTAAATTTGGTTTAGCCTCAAGGTTTAATGAAAAAGATGTTACGAGTGTAGGAAGAAATTCAGTTGGTGTCCGCGGAATTAAACTAAATCAAGGAGATGAAGTTATTGGAATGGAAAAAGTTAACGAGCAAGCTTCATTATTAACTATAACAAGTAATGGATATGGTAAAAGAACAATGATTACAGAATACAGATTAATTAGAAGAGGTGGAAAGGGGGTTACAAATATTTTAACTAAACATTTAAAGGATAATTCTAGAAATGAAGATGTTGTTGCTATTAAAAATGTTTATGAAGACGATGAAATAATGATAATTACGAATAAAGGAATAACTATTAGAACTCCAATTAAAGGAATTTCTGTTGTTGGAAGAAATACACAAGGCGTTAAAATTATAAAATTAGATAATAATGACAAGGTTTCTAGTATAGCTAAAATAAGTAAAGAATAATTAAAATCCTTCTTCTTTAAATCTTTTTTCTAAGTTAGTTTTATTTTATGCATTAAATTTTCAACGTTTCAACAGAATTTAATTCAAAACTATCCATTCTAGATATATCATATAAATTCACTTTCGACCCAACAGTTCCATATCTTAATCCAAGCTTTCCTTTTTCTAAAAATGTTTGATAAGCCCAATTATTAACAAATAATTCCTCCCGGTTTATTATCTTTTATTTTAACAACTTCATCTTTTTCTAAGTAAACAGTTATATCTCTTTGATGATCAATTCCTGCTATCATAATAAAATAATCCAAGGAAATATTTATAATACTTTCCTAATTTATTATAAAAATGAATCCAAAAATTACAATGAAATTTTTAGAAAGAGAATTTTTACCATATTCTAAAAATGAGCCTATTCGAGGTTATAGACGAGCAATTATAGAAACTAAAACTGGAAGTGGATTAACAGAATTAGTTGAGCATAAAATTGGTAGGGTAATTGAACCAGATGAATTAGCAAAAGCAGAATTCTTAGATATTTTATTATACCAAACAGAGTTAGAATTAATTACACAAAAAATAGATTTAAATGAATTAATTGGATCGAATCAAAATGATCGTAAATGGCTAAATTCTCTTAAAAATTATTTTAAGTTCCTTTTTAAAGATGAAAAAATTCCTTTAAATTTCTCAATTGAAATGATTGAGTTTTCTCTCTTGAGATACATTAAATATCCGAATGATTACTTTAAAAGAGATTGGAGAGACTTTTTTGAAGGAATTATTGAAAAATTACCATCAAATGCATATTATCCTTTAATTTTACCACCCCTAAAACTTTCTAATGGCAAACGGATACCGAACCTTGGTTATAATAGAAAAGTAATTAGACCAGACGGAATTATTGAGGATTATACTATAAAAACTTTGGATGAAAAATCGAAATTGGGGGTTATATTAGGAAAATTAAATGAAAAAGATATAAAAGATCAGAGAGGAATATTTGAAGGAGGATTTCCATTAGACCATTTTTCCGAGATTACCTATCCTACTTATTTTAGATTTGCCGATAGATTAAATCCGCTAACAATTCAAGTTTATCTTTCTAAAG
The DNA here is from genome assembly GCA_038046045.1 of Nanobdellota archaeon. Taxonomy (GTDB): domain Archaea; phylum Nanobdellota; class Nanobdellia; order SCGC-AAA011-G17; family GW2011-AR20; genus GW2011-AR20. The sequence continues at coordinate 2,018 of JBBSWY010000035.1, read as the reverse complement.
AATAAATAAGAAAATAACAGCTATAGCAACAATAGAAATCCAAACAAGTTTATTCCAAACAAATACTTTTCTTCCATCAAAAGGTCCAAAAGGAATCATATTAAATAATGCAAGCCAAGAATTAATAAAAAATCCATACTGTCCTATAGTATTTAGACCAGAACTTAAATTTAATTTCATTACAACAAAGAAGATTAAAGCTAAAACTAAATTTACTAATGGTCCCGCTATTGAAATCTTACCGTTTCTTTTAATATTAATATGACCCCCAGCAATCATTACAGCACCAGGAGCAGCAAATACAAATCCAAAAAAGCTCATTGCTAATGCTAATAATAACATTGGATTAAATGCTCTAAACTCTGCTCTTGCCCCGTATTTTTGTGCAACTACTTTATGACTTAGTTCATGAAATAAAAATCCTATTCCAACAGTTAACCCAGATAATAAAAAATTAAATAATAATTGTGTTGAAACTAAATTATTTTTAGTTAAAACAATTGCAAATGCTGCTGAAATTACAATCCAGGCTTTTGTAATGTCAATAACTTCAGTTTTAGATGTTTCAAAATTCTTAAACATATAATTAAATCTAAAAGCTGTGTTTATTAATTTTTTGTTTAATATAAAAGACAATGAAATTTGATCCAGACAAATCTTTAAGAAATCAAAGTTTAGATTATAGAATAATTAAGATATTTAAACAAGAAGCAAATAGTTTTTTAGAGGAATTAAAACATAGAAAACTAGAGGTTATTTTAGTACCCGCACCAGATCCACATCATGAAGGACATAAAATAAGACAAAAAGTGAATGACAATCCGGAATGGTACAGAGAATTATACTGGAAATATCATCCTAATTTTAGAAGAGACAGAACACTAAAATCTTTGAACAGATTAGTTAATTTGGAAGATGGAAATTTTATAACACATAGTTACAAATATGATGCTGTAATGCGTGAATTAATTTATAGCGTTTTAATAGAAGGTTATTATATAGATAGTCATATAATTTATCCAGAAAATCCTAGAATAGTAAAATATTTTAAAAAATAATTACTTTATAATTTCAGCATAACCAATTAATCTCCATCTAGTACCAATTCTTCTTGAAATTGTAATTCTATCTGTTAAATTGCAGCATACAGGAACTTTTAACTTAACATGAATTAAATCCTTTTTTAATTCTACAACAGTTCCAACGGTTGCAGCAGAATTTACATTTAACATTAATATTTCACCTTTTTTAATTGGTTCAACAACTAATTCGTCTTTTGCTCCAACAACTCTTTTCAATAAATGCTGTTTTAACATGAACTCATTAAATACATTTGGTAATTTTCCTTTCAATCCAACTAAATTTCCAGTTAATGAATCAGCTTTAATTAATCTAGGATCCAGTTTAGTTAAAATGCCGGCTGAACCACCAGGATGAAGTTCTTTTACACTTTCTCCACCAGACATTAAATTTTCTATTACTGCAAATATTGGTTCCCATGTTACTCTTCCTTGAAATTCTTTTTCTAATCCAGGTCTCATCTCAATTTCTTGATTTAATTTAAGAATACCTTGTTTTAATGCTCCCCCTAAAACCCCGCCTTTCAAATCCTCGATATCTGTTCCTGGTTTATTAATATCAAAACTACGTGCAATAAAAAATAAAGGATCTTTTATTTCATCTCTTTTAGGAGTTTTAATTATATCTTCAATAGTTTTTATTAAAGTATCAATATTAACATTATGCTGTGCACTTATTGGAATTATTAATGCGTTTTCAGCAATAGTTCCTTTAACAAATTCTTTTATTTGTTTATAATTTGCTAAAGCTTCTTCTTTTGTAACTAAATCTATCTTATTCTGTACAATAATAATCTGCTTTACTCCAATTATTTCTAGAGCTGTTAAATGTTCTTTTGTTTGCGGTTGTGGACATTTTTCATTTGCTGCTATTAATAACAAAGCACCATCCATTATTGAAGCTCCTGAAAGCATTGTAGCCATTAAAGTTTCATGTCC
>JBBSWY010000034.1:0-4184 GCA_038046045.1 Nanobdellota archaeon | reverse complement strand
TTCATGAACGTTCAAGAGCATTCAAGCGTTCAAATCAATCGTTCATGAACGTTCAATCGCTTAAAAAGTTAAAAGAATACCTCACTCCAGCACAAAAAAGGATCATTCAGATATTAAATGTGGCTGAAATTCCATTAGAATATGAGGATATTGCCAGAGAATTAAAGTTGAGTGTTATAACTGTAAGAAGACATGTCAATGATATCAAAAAAATGGGCTTTCAGGTGAAGGAAAAAATCAATATTGACAATGGTAGAAAGGTATTTTACATAGAAAGAGCGATAAAAAGAGCCATTCAGAGTAAAAGGTGAGGTTTTACAGTATAAATTTAGTATATCTAATTTAAAAAAGTGAGAGTTCATTTAGGGTGTATTTCTAACAAAAGTAGACTTAGATTGGTTTAATGTGGCTAAAATAAGACATATAGTATACCTAATTTTAAAAGATGAGGGTTTTGGGGGTTATTTTTTGGTTTAGGAACCGTGTCAATATGTTAAAAAAAGGATAAAAATTGTAATTCGGGATAAAAATAAGGAAGTGAGACTTTAGCTATTAAAAACTAGTCATTCGGTTAAGAGGATTCGGCTATTTTTCTGTTTTGTCGACGGGATTTTTAGGAATTTGTCTTATTTCTAACAACCTAGAAGCAATGTTTAATTCCCTAAAATCCTTCTTAATATAGAATAAAGTTCTCTTATTAAACAGTCTTTCTTTGTCTATAGGAATACCTTTATTAACCAAATTGGTAATATGATTACGAATGGTAGCTTCTGTTAAGTTAAATTTATTAGCAATATCTTTGTAAGTAACCTTTCCAAGATTTTCTTCAAGTTCATATATTGTCATGAAAATAGCAAATTCCATGTCTGTTAGTGATCTAAATTTACTTTCTATAAGCATTCTCATTGGTTTTTCCTGGTTTTCATTAAAATTTTTTCTCGTCGACAAGTCATTGTTGATGATTGTTGATGATTGTTGATGAGGATTGATGACCCGCCCATTTCCAGTGGAGATAGACTGAATTTGAACTAACTTTGTATTAATAAGCTCATTTAGGGTATCAATTTGGGATTTTAAGCTTAAAATCTCATTATTTTTTAATATTAAGAATTTTTTTATCTTATTTAACTCCTGTACTATAAAATTCATATCTTTTCTTACCTTTATGAAGGAATTTGATACCTTGTCTTCAAAATTTTCAGTCATTTTAATATAAAAAACAAATAAATATAAAAATATTGTTAAATTTTAGAAAACAAAAACAATATATACTAATAAATTCTTAATAAAATAATAAAAGAGGTGGTCTGTTGGTAAATATTAATCTAAAAACTAATGTTAGCTTCCTGTTAATTCTTCTTGGAGTAATTATTTTAGCTTTTATCGAAGGTGTTTCATTAAGCAACGTTATTGTAAAAGAGAGTATGATTTTTGGTTCTGAGATACAATTAATTGCATTTATTTTAATAACAATCTTTATGTTAACGGTTTCAACACTAAAACCAAACAGATTAATTTTAGTTTCATATTCATCAATGACCTTGGGATTAATAGTAATCGTCACGGGATTGTTTGATTATGGATATAATGCTCCAATTTCAATAAAAACAACCCAGGTAGTAATCGGATTAATACTTATAGTAGCTGGATTTTTTATGGGCAAATCATTAAAAATAAGTTTTAAGGAACAAGAGATAGTTAAAGAAGGGATTAGAAATTATAAAAAATAGTAATTTCAAAGTAATTATGCTTATAAGAATAGTTTCATTTTTTTACATATATTCTAATCATTATAATAAATCTTAGGAAAGTATATAAATAACTTTACTATTTTTTATTTTGAAATGGACCGTGAGCTAAAAATTCTTAAGATAATGAAAAAAGAAGGTGTTAATTGGGTTGAAGCTGAGAAAAAGCATAAGCAGGTTAAAACTTTGAAAGAATTTATTTAACCAATATATTCTTTAACATTCTTGGGTTGTTGTCTTGTCAACTTTGGCATTGGTATATGTGGAGGCAAATTTAAATCCTGACTTAACTCTAATGCCTTTATGTTCGACTTGGTTAAGATTGTATTAAATAGGCCTTGCATGATATCTGGCTGAATTTTCTTATCTTTTTTCCAAACTTGCATAATTTCTTTAATTTTTTTTGGTGATTCTAGGTAAAGTAGATGACCTTCTATCTTAACACTAGCATATCCCGGTTCATAATTCAATGTAAACTCAAATTTAAACTTAAGAACATTCTGTGTTTTATCTAAATTAACTTCATCTTCAACTAAATCTTTTATATTTAAGTTATGTTCTACCTTAAGATCGCCTTTAAGCTGATCTTTTTTTCTTTCTGCGATTATCTTATCAAAATTAAATCCTATAAATGGCATTTTAATCAATGTAAAATCTTTAAGAAGTATATATAAATGTTTTGTTTAACCGAATGATTTATATAAAATATTTTGATATTAATATCATGAGTAATATCTCAAGAGAGAAAAAAGATAAACTAAAAGAAGAAATCTTGAGAATAATCTATGAAAACTATCCGGGATTCCTTTACACTTACCAGGTTGCTGAATCTTTGATAAGAGACGACGAGTTTGTGTTAAGTTTACTAAAGGAACTTAAAAACAATGAGTTACTTACATGTATAGAAGAAACCACAGGGAATAATATTAAGAGAAAGTGGGGTTTGAAAAAAGAAGTTTATGAAAAATATAAAGAATTAACGCTTTCTGTTTAATTTTCTTAATATATTTTCTTTTCCTTTCCAATATAAAGCATGTTTAAGAACTTCTTGTATTGTTGATACTGGAATTATTTTTATTTTATTTCTATCCTCTTTTGTTAATAAAACATCTTTTTCATTTGCCCTAGGAATAATGACTTCCTTCAAACCAGCTTCAATTGCAGCCTCTATCTTAGCTGTTACGCCACCTATTGCAAGAACTTCTCCTCTTACACTCAAGCTTCCAGTCATTGCTATTTCTTGTTTTACTGGAATTTTCTTTAATGCAGAGACAATAGCTGTTGCAACTGAAATGCTTGCTGAGTCTCCTTCAACTCCAGTATCTGCGGTTTGTAAAAATTGAACAAAGATATCATATTTTTCATTAATATCTTCACCAAAATATTTCAAAATTATTGCAGAGACGTTTTTTATTGCTTCCTTAGCTATCTTTCCAAGTTGTCCTGTAGCAATAAACTCTGCCTTCTTTCCACCAGGAGTTACTTCAGATTCAATTGGAAGTACAATTCCTGAGAAATGATCTTCTGTCCCCATTACAGCTAATCCATTGACTTTTCCAACTAATCTGCCTTGTGTTGTAATAACTTGATAACGTTTCTTTTGTTCAATATACTTGTCTGCCATCTGTTGTTCTAATGTTCTTGCTAACTTCATCGCCTTTCCAATATGTTCTGGATTAACATACTTAGAATTTTCTTCCAAGGCCAAATCACCAGCTGCTCTTACTAATCCACCAAGTTCACGCAACTTTAATGTTAATTTTCCTGAAGTATTGCTGCGTCTGCGAGCTTCTTCTAAAATTCTTAATATAGCTTCTCTAGTAAAATGGGGAATCTTGCCATCTTTTACAACTTCCTGGGCAACAAATCTTGCAAAAACATTTCTATTTTCCAAATTATCATCAATTTCATAATCCATGTAGACTTCATAACCATATCCCCTAATTCTTGAACGCAAAGCAGGGTTCATATTTCTTATTGTTTCTGGATTTCCTGCTGCAACTAAAACAAAATCACATGGAACTGGTTCGCTTCTTGTCATTGCACCAGAACTTCTTTCACTTTGTCCTGTAATTGAATATTTTTTTTCTTGTAAGGCTGTAAGTAATTCTTGTTGTGACTTTGGGTTTAAATTTGCAATCTCATCAATAAATAAAACTCCACCGTTTGCCCTGTGAATCATTCCAGGAATTAATCTTTCATGTGCTGGTGTTCCAAATCCACCGCTTTGTAAAGGATCATGTAAAACATCTCCTAATAATGAACCGGAATGCGCACCAGTTGCATCTATAAACGGGGCTTTGTCTGTATTTGAATTATCTATTAATAGTCTTGGTGCGCTTGTTTCACTTGTTTTTATGTTTACTCTCTTATTTAAATTTATAAAAATAACAAATGCTCCTAAAAATATCATGCTTCCAATTAAAGAAGCAGCTG
>JBBSWY010000033.1:0-14531 GCA_038046045.1 Nanobdellota archaeon | reverse complement strand
TTTTAAAATTTAAATCCTTTAGGTAATCTTCCTTGGAATTTCTTCATTAATTTACTTGGATCTCCACCTTTAAATAATTTCAACATTTTCTTACTTTGTTTATATTGTTTTAATAAATCCCTTACATCGCCTGTAGAAACACCCGCACCCTTAGCGATTCTATCAATTCTAGAAGCATCAATCATATCAGGATTATTAAGTTCTTTTTTTGTCATCGAATTAATTATAAATTTCCATTTCTCTAATTTTCCCTCTTGTACTTCAAGCATTTCCTTAGGCATTTTTAATTGTCCAAATCCGGGGACCATTTCAAGTACCTTAGATAAAGGACCCATTTTTTTCATAGCTTGCATTTGTTCATATAAATCAAGCAAGGAAAATTCCCCATGTTGTAATTTCTCTTGAATATCTTTAGCTTCTTCTTCTGTTATTGCTTCTTTTGCTTTCTCAAGTAAAGCTTCTAAATCTCCCATTCCCAATAATCTAGAAACAAAACCTTGTGGGTTAAATAATTCCAAATCATCTACTTTTTCTCCAACACCAATAAATTTAACCTTCGCATTGGTTACAGATGCTCCTGTTAATGCTCCCCCACCTTTACCCGTTCCATCTAATTTTGTTACTATAACTCCAGTAATATTACATGCATTTTTGAAACCAAGAGCTAAACTTTGTGCAGCTTGTCCTATGTCTGCGCTCATTACAAGTAAATTTTCATCTGGTTTAATTTCTTGATTTAATTTTTTTAATTCTTGTATTAAATCTTGTGTTAATGAATCCCTTCCAGCAGTGTCAATAATTAAAATATCATACTTAGAATAAAGATTTTCAAATTGTTTGTAAATTTTTAAAGGATTTTTTTCTTTTTTATCAATAAATGCTTGAATATTAATTTTTTTACATATTTGTTCTAATTGTTCTGGTGCCGCGGGTCTATGAACATCTAAACCAATACAAGCTACTTTGTATCCTCTTTTAAAATAATATTTTGCGAGTTTTCCTATAGTTGTAGTTTTACCAGAACCGTATACTCCCACAGTCATTATTTTAAATGGTTTTTTATTAATAATAATTTCAGATTTTTCTTCACCTGAAATTTTAACTAATTCTTCGTAAACAATTTTGATTAAATGTTCCCTTGGGCTAATTCCAGGAAGCTGTTTTTCCTTTAAAAAACGCTCTTTAATTGTTTTGCTTAAATCAAAAACTAACTTGACGTTAACATCTGCAGATAATAAAGCCCTTTGAATATCTTTAACTAGCTCATCTACAAGTTTATCATCAACAAACATAGCTTTGGCTATTTTCTTTAATGTTTCTTTTAGTGAATTACTTAACTTTTCTAAGACCATATTAATAAGGGAAAAAATAGATTATTTAAGCTTTATTAACATCTAATATATCTTCTAATAATGTTTTAACATGATTTATTGATCCCTTTTCATAAATTTTACTTTTATATTTTATTGGCAAATCTTTACAAGGGATCTCCTTACCATCCAAATTTAATATATAATTTTCAAAAAATGCTTCTTTATCTAATACGCTATATAGGCTGCCCATATAACCATTTCTATCAATTGTTAAAGAATGTAATGAAATGCTAAGGTTTGTTATATCTTTATTTATCGCGTTTTTTAATTTTATAAAATAATCTTCATTTCTTGTTAAAAACCCAAAAAATTTATGATTGCTTATACCTAGATAAAATACGAACGGATCAATTTTATCAACCCCTGAAAAGAATTTGCTCAGTTCTTCATGATCATATCTTTCCCTCATTGATGAATTGCCTTTATATTCTTTTGGGGTGCAACCAACATAATTCCTAAACTTAGAATTAAATACAGGCATATTAGTAAATCCATATCTTCTAGCAACATCCCCAATTTTTCCTTTCAAAATTTCTTCTTTTATATTTTCTATATCTTCTTTTCTTATCTTTAGCTGACTAGAAATTTTCTTTATATTCCTCATATGCAATATTATTTCGTTCATAATATATAGAAATCAAAAAAGCATTTAAATATTGTTAAAAAAGGTAAAAGCTTATTTAGGCTTTTCCTACTATTCTAAAAACCTTAGTACCACAATCTGGACAAATACCTTTCATGGCTTTCATACCATTTTTCATTATAACCTCTTTACCATCCTTCATTTCAACTTCTTTTTTACAGTGCATGCATCTTCCCTTTGTCATTTAAACCCCTCCAAATTTTATTATTAAATATATTAATTTAGCCTTGATTTTAACCCTTCTTAAATCTTTCTATAAGATATTTTTAATTATCCTTTCTTTATCAAACTTCTCTAGATCATCATAACCTTGGCCCGTGCCGAGATATAAAACGGGTTTTCCAGAAACATAACTTACAGAAATTGCTGCTCCTCCTTTTTCATCAACATCTGCTTTCGCTAAAATAATTAAATCAATATTTATAGCATTATTAAATTCCTTAACTTGCTCAACACAATCATTTCCCGTAATGCTTTCTCCAATAAATATTTTTAAATCTGGTTTGACAACTTTGATTATTTTCTTCATTTCTTCCATTAAATTCTTGTTAGTATGCTGTCTTCCAGCTGTATCAATTAAAACAACATCTAAATTATGAGATTTGGCATATTTTACACCATCAAAAGCAACAGCTGCCGGATCTGCCCCATAATCATGTTTAATCAACTTAACTTTAAGATTATCAGCATGCTCTTCTAGTTGTTGTATAGAAGCTGCCCTAAAAGTATCTGCAGCAACTAAAACACATTTTAAATTATTTTTTGTGAGTAAATTAGCAAGCTTAGCAATTGTTGTAGTTTTACCAGAACCATTAATTCCAACGAAAGTGATAACATAAGGTTTCTCGGATTTATCTTTAATTTCTTTTAATAAATCAAAATTACTTTCCTTTAATATCTCTTCTAAACTTTCTCTTAAAGAATCTCTAATTAAATTTTCTATCTTGCCTTTTAATGGAACATCCACTAAATCTACTTTTAAATCTTCTTTAATTTTATCAATAACTTCAACTGCGACATTATTTTCAAGCAAAACAACTTCTAAATCATTAAATAAATCATTAAATTTATCTTCTGAAATCTTTTTAGTTGTTAATTTTTCAGTTATTTTTGCAAAGAATCCTTTTTCCTCTAATTTCTCTTTTACTTCAGGTTCCTTATGCTCAATTTTAACTTCTACAGTTTCTTTTTCTTGCTCTGTTTCGGTTATTTTCTTCTTTTTAAACAACCCAAGAAAACCTTTTGCGTCTTGTTTTACCTCAACTTCCTTAATTTCTTGTTGAATTTCCTCTTTTTCTATAGTTTCATCTACTTTAGCTTCTTCTTCAACCTTTTTTGAAAATTTACTTACTGCTTCCTTAAGTTTATTTTTTAAAAATCCAAACATAGTAAAGAATTAAATTATGCCATTTATAAATATTATTCAAATATTTCCTTAACCAAAATTGTTGCATAACTTCCTTTCGGTAAGGTAAAACTAATTATTTGCTTGAATTCTCCTTTGTTTAACTCGTCTTTTTCATATTTAACAATTTTAAAGTTTTTAACATTAGCAAATACGTTTCTGTAACTTGTTTCTTCAATAAGCCATGGTATTTTTTTAATAATAAATTGCTCTAAGTTTATTTTCTCTTCTTTTAATATTTTTAGATATATTTTGTCTTTTTTATTGAATTTAGCATCAAAGCTTATTAATGGAAATTTCAAATTTTCTTTTTTATCAACGAAAATAAAACTTCCCGAAGAATATTTAACTTTTTTATGATATTTATATTTATTTTTTAGATATTCTGCAACCGATTTATTAAATATAAAAGATTGATAAGAATGCAAGTAAAATCTTAATTCTTTTTTATTAAATTTATTTAAAGACATTATGGGATTTTCATCATCTAACTTTAATAAATTACATATTTCTTTAAATTTTTCCTGTAATAAATATTTCCCAATTTTAATGTTTATTTTACTAAATCTTTGCTCATCAAAATAATTCACGATAAACTTAATTCCATTATATTTTTTATCCAAATTTCTTACCGTAATTAAGAATTCATTTCCTAAATTATTCCCTAGTTTAATTCTTTCATTGCCATAACCAAGAAATTTTAACCCAAAATCATTAAATTTTATATCTTTTAAATTGCAATTAAGTATTGAAATATATTGCTCTGTAATTGCTCTCTTATCCTTATTTCCAGCATATCCAATATTCTTTATGTTTATTTTAAATCTCTTAGAAATTGTGTTTATTGCTTCTAAAGTTGTTAAGTTCCTTTTCTTTAATAAGAAATAAGAATAATTTCCAGAATTAAATTTAAGGTTTATTAACTCTTTAACATAAAAATCTTCTGGAATTTGTTTTATTTTATACATAATCCTTATAATTTTAATTAGTATAAAAAGCTTTAATAATTTATCTCATTAATAATAATCATGGCAGAAGAAATTATAACTTACGAAGTTCTATATGATGTACTAAGAAGGGAAAGAATAGTACATGAATTACAAAAACTTGATGATAATTTCTTCAACGACATTAATAAATATATAAAAGAGAAAAAAGCCATATTAGAAGATTTAAAGACAAAAGCCAGTATATTTGCCAAAAAAGAGATTGAAAAAACAGAAAAAGAATTAATGAATATAAAAAAAATAGCCACTGAAATTTATGAAAAAAGAGAATCAAAAATAATGCAATTAGCTTTATCTTCTGCTATAACAAATAAAAACCAGGATAATGGAAACTTATTGCCTGAAGAAAGATTAATTTTTGAAAACTTGATTAAATTTCTAAAAGAATCCAGAAGTGAATTATTAACTAATTTACTAGAGGATAAACCGAAAGTAATAAAAAGCGAACAAGAAAGCATAAAAACGGTGCGTATATTGCAACCCATACCAAAGTTTATGGGTGATGATTTAAATGAATATGGGCCTTTTGAAGAGGAATATATTGCATCATTACCGATAAAAATCTCACAATTACTAATAAAAAATAACAAGGCAGAAGAAATATGAAATTACCTAAAAACGTATCAAGATATTGTAAACATTGCAAGAAACATACCTTGCACAAGATCTCGGTAGTTAAAGGTAAAGAGAGAGGATCATTAAAGAAAGGAAGTATAGCTCGTGCAAGAAAACGTGGAAGAGGACAAGGTTTTGGAAATAAGGGAAAATGGGGTTCTAAACCAGCTATCTCACAATTCAAAATGACAGGAGCTAAGACAAGTAAAAAAACAAATTTGAAATTTACATGCGAAACTTGCAAGAAATCAAGCATCCAAAGTCATGGTATAAGAACTAAAAAGGTTGTATTGGAGTAAAAATGGAATTAATAAAAGAACCAAGCTCAAGATTTGTGAAATTAAGATGCCAAAAATGTAAAAACGAACAAATTATTTTTGGTAAAGCAACTAGCGAAGTTAAATGTCTTGTTTGTAATCAAGATATTGCTAGCGCGAGTGGTGGAAAAGCAAAAATTAAAGCTCGTATTTTGGAGATTTTAGAATAAGATGTTTTATAAGAAAAATAAATTACCAGAAGACGGGGAAGCTGTTATTTGTACTGTAAAAAAAATTCTTCCTCATGCTGTTTTTGTTGATTTAGATGAGTATGGAAAAGAAGCGATGATTCATATTTCTGAGGTTGCTCCTGGAAGAATTAGAAACATTAGAGATTATGTAAAAGAAGGGAAAAAAGTTATTTGTAAAGTATTAAGTTTGAATAAAGAAAAAGGTTATATTGATTTATCTTTAAGAAGGGTTAATCAAGCACAGAAAATTGCTAAAAATAACCAGTATAAACAAGAACAAAAATCAGAGAAAATACTTGAAGATGTTGCTAAGTCATTAAAAACAGACTTAAAAACAATTTATGAAAAAGCCGGTGATAAAATAATAGAAAAATATGATAGTTTGATGAATTGTTTTAATGAGATTGTAAATAATAATCTGGATTTAAAAACTTTGAATATTGATGGTAAGGTAGCAGAAAAACTAACTGAATTAGTAAGGGAAAAAATTAAACCACCTGAAGTTACAATTACAGGAATATTAAAACTTGAATCAGATGCATCAGATGGAATTGATGTTATTAAAAAAGCCTTAAGTCATGTTAAGAAAAATAATGTAAAAATAACATATTTAAGTGCACCAAACTACAGAATTTTAATAAAGGCGAAAGATTATAAAACAGCTGAATCTTTAATGAAAAATATCAGCTTAAATGTAATTGATACTATAAAAAAATTTAAAGGCAGAGCTGAGTTAATAAGATCATGAAGAATGAAATATTATCATGTAAAAATTGTCATATCTATACTTTAAAAAAAGATTGTCCTATTTGCAGTCAAAAAACAGTTTCACCAAAACCAGCTAAATTCAGCATTGAGGATAAATATTTAAAATACAGGTTAAAGGCTAAAGAAAATGAACTTCGAAGTTAAACAAATTTCAAAACCTGAACTAAAAAACCCGATTTTAATAGAGGGATTGCCAGGAATAGGAAACGTTGGAAAGATAGCTGCTGATTTTGTTGTAGATAACTTAAAAGCCAAAAAATTTCTCGAAATTACTTCTAATTCATTTCCAAATTCTGTTTTTGTTAATGAAAAAAATTTAATTGACTTACCTAAAATAGAACTATATTATAAAAAAGGCAAGCAAGATTTTATTTTTTTAACCGGAGATGTACAGCCATTAAATGAAAAAGATTGCTATGAATTTTGTCATATTGTTTTGGATATTTTTTCTAAGTATAAGGGAAAGGAAATAGTAACTTTAGGTGGAATTGGAATGAGTAAGATTCCTAAACACCCCCAAGTTTACTGCAGTGCAAATAATGATTCAATTATAAAAAAATATAAAAGTTCAAATTTAAATTCCAATATATTTGGTGTTGTTGGTCCGATTATGGGTGTTACCGGATTGTTAATTGGATTGTCTAAGAAAAGAAATATTCCAGGAATTACTTTACTTGCACAAACATTTGGGCATCCTAGTTATCTTGGAATCAAAGGTGCTAGAGAGATAATAAAAATCTTGGATAATAAATTAAATTTGAAACTTGATTTAAAGAAGTTGGATAAAGAAATTAGTAATATTGAGAAAGAAGCTAAAGAAAAGCAATCTAAAGTTCCACAATTACCTCAAAAATTAAATATTGGGGATGAAACAACTTATATTGGTTAAAATTCTATTAATGACTTTTGTTTTTGTAAAGTTTCGTTTTGATTTAAAATTATAGTCCCATAAACCCCATCGAAACCGGGAGATATTTTTAATTTTCCCTCGCGATTTAATAAAATAATATCAACTAATTTTTTATCTGCAAGTTCGAGTAAATCTTTTTCTCCTGCGTTAAGTAAGATATTAAATTCATTACCAAATCTTCCGATTAATTTGTTATAAATTTGCCAAACATTTTTCGAACTTAATTGTTTATAATTATAAACTGCTGAAATTAATTCAGATAACGGAATTAAGGATTTAAAGGGTTTAGCATTTTTTGTTTTATAACCATATTCTTGTTTCGCTAATTCCTCTATTCTATATTCTACTCCGATAGTTAATTCTTTCTTGCATACTGGACAAATTCCATTTAATTTTCTTGTTTCTTTTGGACTTAAATTTATGTTACATAAACGATGTCCATCATAATGATATTTTCCATAAGCTGGATTTACTTCAATGGTTTCTTTTAATCCTTGACCGGTCCTAATTGCATTTATTATTTCTGTATAATTTAATTTTGTATCAAAAACAGTACATTCTCTCCCTAATCTCCAAGGCCAGAAACTATGAGCATCTGAAAAACTTACTAAATTAACATTTTCATCTAAACGCCATAACATTGGTGGATCTGCTGAAATTCCAGTTTCAACAGCATGAATATATTTGGATTTATCCTGAAAACATTCTTTTATCGAATCAAAACCAGATTTACTTCCAAACAAACCAAACCAAGGAGTCATACAATGTGCAGGGATTATTTCAATATCTTTACTGATACTTAACATCATATCAACTAACTCTATGCTTGAAAAGCCAAATATTGGCCTTCCATCATAATCTAATCTTCCCTTTTTTCCTAAAGCCTCAATAATTTGATTGCTTACTTCTTTATTTGGTGAGAAAATTAAATGATGTACTCTTCTGCCTTTTCCATCTTGAGAGTACATTAAAGAAACTTCAGTTTGCCATAAAAAAGGAAATCCTGTTTTTGTTCTTAATATTCCATTTTCATCTTCTGTTAATTTTTCTTTAATTTCCTTATTCCACAATGGATGCTGAAAATCTCCTGTTCCAAGTAAATCTATTCCCTTAATCCTAGCCCATTTTTCTAAATTATCAATATTAATTTGAGAACTACAAGCTCTTGCATATCTAGAATGAATTTGTAAATCTGCAATTATCATAGGTATAAAAAAAGAAAGAAAATTAATAAACTTATCTTCTGCTCTGGAATATTGTTACTTGTTTAGTTGCTTGATCTCTGTAAACATAACTTAATGTTAAGCTTAGTTTATCAACAACGGTTTCTTCTACATTCTTCCAGCAACTTAAAACATCCTTTCCAGTAGCATCTAAAGTTATTATTCCCTCTGCACTAGGTTCGCCAGATCTGAAACTACAAACAACCCCTATAGGGCTATTAACCTTAACATTTACTTTATTCTTTTGCTCTACGCGTTTAATTTCATCATCTAAATCTTCGCATCTTGAGGTGACTGGATAAACTTCACCTTTACCTCTATTTTGTATTGTAATATCAAACCTTATTTGATCTGCTCCTCTAGTTTGTTCTGTGATTGAGGTTATTTGTACAGGTGCTCCAGAAACACTTCCGCTTGTAATTTTTTCTCCTGTAGTATCACAAATTTGCTCTCCAGATTCTTGACTTATGCTTGATTTAACACAAACATCAACAGAAGCTTTAGTTTGATAAGGATAACATAATCTTGCTCTTAAAGTAAAATCTTCTGAATTAATTATTGGAAGTTTATATTTAATATTACCAAAATCAATTTCTTGTTCTCCACCTTCTGCAGTAAATTCACCTTGAGCTTCTAGAGGACCGAGAGTACCGCGATATTGGGGGGTTAATCCAAAATTACTAAGTTCTACTCCAAATATTCTCGCTTTTGCATTTCCTGTTGCAACTTTTGCTTCACCTTTGTTTTTTAATAAAACTTTAAATTTTACAGAATCATTTTGACTAAATTGGCTAGGAGGAGCTAGATTAACAAAGTTTATAGAAACCCCTTCTATACCGCCTAAAAACGTACCTTTTTTTTCAGTATCTGTTTGTTTACAACCTGATAAAATTAATAACAATGATAAAAAGATGAATATAAAGTATTTTCTCATTAATTTCCCTCCTTTTAGGTTTCTGTGTTTTTTATGTTTATTGTTTTACTTTCACTTATCTCATAAACATAATTTAAATGTATATTAACCGGATCTTTTTGATATATTCCTGAATTTAGTAAAATCTCGCAATTTATAATTCTTTCGGGATTTGTGTTTGTAGCTTTCCAGTATAATATTCCGTCTTTATAATCCTGGCCCTTACAATTCATTTGATTACCAGCATAATCTACTTCTATTTTTATTGGATATCCTTTTAAATTAGAATCCTGGCTCTCCTCATTACTTGAAATCCTCCCTTTATCCATTTTTCTTAATTCAATATCTAAATTTAATTTTAAATCATTTTGAGATCCAGATATGCTTTTATCTATTCTTGTAACTGTAACCGGTGCTGCTTTTGATCCTAAATCATTGCCTGAAATAATTTCACTTGTAGGACATTGTGGATTGTCTGTATTAAAGGGTGATTTTGTACACACCCCGCTTGGTCCTGTTACAATATCGCAAGAATATTTTGCATTAGCGATTATGTCTGTACTTTGATCTACAAATAAATTTGTATATGGTTGACTTACCGGGAAAAATTTATCTAAATCAATTTCAATATTTTTATTATTAGTTCTGGCTTCTCCTAAATTAATTCCTTTGCATTGCTCATTTAATCCACCAAAGCTATCGCTTAAAGTATCTCTCACGCATAAAGTTCCTAAAACATTACATTCTGCATGATTTGTAATTTCAATTTCTATAGGAACAGAGCTTCCCTCATTAACAATAGTATCTTTTGGTTGTATAAATTTTATTTGCACACCATTTGGACCAGCAGAACTAAAACCAGATGAACCTTGACAACCTGAAATAAACACAATTAAAACCAACATTGATAAAAATAAATGCTCTTTTTTCATTTTTTATAATAGATTAAGTTTATTTAAAAATATTGCTATGTTGCAAATGATTCTGCTACTTTAACGACTTTTGAAGTTTGGGCTTGAAATTCATATTCAACTTCTGCTCTTATAAAATTTTTATCTAAATCTTCTTTATTTAATGAAGCTATTTTAAAATTTGTTATGGTAATAATAAATCCCCGTTCCCAATAGTCTTGGCATTTTATATCCAATAAAGAAATTTTATCGCGACATCTTTTATTTAAATCTTCTATTTTAGCTTCCTTCATTTTATATTTATTGAATATTTCATCTTCATTCTCAGATATTATTTCGAATTCATTTAATTCACCAAAATCCTGAAATTCAAAATCTTTTGGTAAATAAATGTAAACATTATTTATTTTATTTAAAAGACCTTGGTAAGATAACCCGCTTTTTTTAATTTCTAATCCTAAGGTATAATGGGGGTTATTTAAATATGGACCTTGATCTGTCAAGGGTTGGCTTTCAATTATTCCTAAAGATAATATCATTGGACCATTTTCAGTTACAGACCTTAATTCTCCTGTCTCTTTATTTAACCTAGGATTATTTTCATTTTCAAATGGGTTTATTAAATTATTTTGCAATTCTCTAAGGGCATTCGAACTCATCGTATAAGCTTCTATGTAAGCGCTTGACTTAAAGTCATAATCTGCATTTAAGACGATTCTTGCTGGTGCAATTTGTTGATCTTCTAATTTTATACTTCCTGCTGGTATTTCACATCTAACTGAAAGAACTTGTGTAGAATCTTTTGGTAATGTAATTGGTTCAGGTGGATTAACAACACCCATAATTTCTTTTGTTGTTTCTTTACATGAAAACTTAACCTGAGCATTATCCTTTAAACTAGTTATTTGCGCTCTTGCTACTAAAGCTATTATTTCATCCTGCCGATAAATCTCTTTTATTGACTTAAATTCCTTAAATATTAATCCTAATTCTTGATTTTCAGAATTTCTATCTACTTCGGTTTGCCAGCTTGATTGTCTAACTACTCTTGAAGGATCTTGAATAATTTTTAATGTATCTAATAAAGGTACTATTATTGGAATCTTACTTAATGTATCTGTTAATTGGGTCTTTTGTAATTGTAATGTGCCTGTTTGAGCATAATTATATGTAAAAAAACCAGCCCCAAATATTAATAATATCATTAAGATTATTGCAATAATATTCCCAAAAAAATAAAGAAACCATTTAACCGGTGCAAGAATTATATCACGAAAGACTTTCCAAAGAGGTTTACTTTGATTAGGACCTTCTCTAAATCTATCCCATTTGCTAGGCCTAGAATCACCTCTTTCATCTGCCATTTTATTTTTCTATTATAATTTCAAGAAATTCCAAATCAAACTCAGTTTCAGGTGTAATTTTAATAAAGTTATTTCCTTCTTTAACCAAGCTAGTAATTGGACGTTCAAATTCAAATTCTTTTGTGTCCATTGTAAATTCTTGGCCATTAACACTCATTGTAGCTTTTTTATTTTCATCTGTGCTGCTGAATTCCATTTTTAAAGTAACTTCTTTATCATCTAATATCATTTCAAATTGTTCTTCTGATATTGGGAATTTATATGTTTTTGCTCCGCCCTCTGCAACTTTTGTCTCAACAATTACATCATTAATTAAATAATCTCCTTTGTCTATTTCAAATAATAATGAATTCCTTCCTTCTTTTAATAATTCCTTGTCTAAATCTATATTCTTAGTTGAACTTGAGCATGATAATAATTCATTTGTAATTTCTTCTTTATTTAAGAAAACCCTTAATCTTGTAGTTGTGGCTTTGTTGCAGAATAAGAAAAATGATAATTTTGCATCTTCATCTAATTCATTTGAACTTAAAACAAATGTTCTTTCTTCTTTTGTATTTGTTAATTCAAAATTCTCTCTAACTTTTATGCTGCTTAAAACATATTTATTTCTTCCAAATATATTTATTCCAGGACTTGAAACCTTTAATGTTAATTTATTTTCATCCAATAATAAATCTTTTGGTAAAACTATATTTTGCAAACCATCAACATCTTCATTAAAAACCTGTATTCCATTTAAAGTTATAACTAAATTTCCCTTGCCCTCATTTACTAAGAAAAATAAAGTTGTTTTGTCTAAATTTTCTAAATCCCTTATGCTAAATTTAAGTTCCTGTACATTTTCCTTAAATAAACTTTTTGTAATTGAAACGCTATTTGATAAATCAATTATCTCTGGTTCTTCTTTTAAAAATAAATTAACTGCATTAATTTCATGTTTTTCTGTATCTTTGTCAAATACCTTTAATAAACCTGGTTCTTGGGACAATAATATTGTTTTACTGGTTTCAGCTTGTGTGGTTGTTAAATTTGTTGGGGTATCATTTTGCCCAAGTAATGCTGCTCTGTCTTTTGCTGGTAAAAATAACAAATAAAGAGCCATAAATAATGCGATTAAAATAACAAGAACTGCGATACTGCCTGATTGGGTTTGTGATTTCTTCATAGTAATTAGTAAGATAAAAATATATTAATATTTAAAGCTTTTGAACTTATCTTATTTGCTTAAATGCTTCTTCAATATCTCTTTCTTTCCATCCTTTTAATATTAAGGCATTTCTTACTTGCTGTTTTGTATATCCTTTCTTTAATGAAGTTTTTATATAATTAGTTAAAATAGGGTTTACTGTACTCATTGAAGAAGATTTTCCCGTGTAACTTGGTTTATTTGTTAAATCTGGCATTGGTTTTTTTGGTTTAAATACAAAGAACCATACTAAAGCTCCTGTTATTCCCAATAATACAATAACTACAATTATAATTATTAAAGGTGATTTTTCCTCGGGTAAACTTGATGAGTCTGTTGGATTCGTATTAGCGCCATATTCTTGTGCATTTGTATAACCATCATTATCAAAGTCATCTTCTCCCGATTGAGCTTCTAAACTGCTAAAGTATTGAAGTTCCCAACTATCTAATAAACCATCGCTATCTGAATCTATATCTCCTATAGCTCCTAAACAATTTCTTGAATTTGAACATGGATTATCGCTGCAGTCGGTTAATCCATTGCAATCATTGTCTAAAGTATCATCGCAAATTTCTTGTCCTTCTTTCACTTCTCCAACGCACTCTCCCCAAACATCATTAGTACAAGTTTGAGTTCCTTTTTTACATATTCCAACATTTAATCCACATTCTCTTGCCTCTCCACTTGTGCAAGTTAATCCAGCTGCACATGCTAAGTCATTTCCATCAACTAAATTATTACAGTTATTATCTAAATTATCTGCACAAATTTCAGCTGCGCCAGGATTTACATTCGGGTTATTATCATTACAATCATTCCCCCCTCTTAAATTACTTACGTAACCATCTTTATCAAAATCAGTTCCCGCGCTAGTTATATTACTAGATGCTTTTATTTGTATATCTTTACTTGAAACTAAACAAATCTCGCTTTCCTGGCCTCTTAAATATGTTTTAAAGTATAACCTGTGCTTGCTTGCTGAAACACTTGGTGTAATTAATTCTAGTTTAATCTCTTCTGTATCTAAACCTTGGCTAATAGATTTAGTTTGAGAAGCTTTTGCTAATTGCTGTTTTTTATTAATATCATACAAATAAACTTCTGAAACAATATCTAAAGGCTCATTATCTAGATTACTTACTTCTAATTCTGGCTTAATTTTATCATTTACTTTATATTCTCTATCTTCTAAATCAATGTTAATAACTTTTAATCTATCGTCGACTATTTTAGAGCATAAACTTGGGTTAGTTACATTAATAAACTTCTGTTTTAAATTAGCTTTTTGGTCTGATGAAGTTGCAGTTGGATCTCCATTACATTTTATTGTGTCGATCCTGCAAGAAGCAATTTTATTTTCATTTAATGAACCAGAATTACATTTGTATCTTAATATATCTAAAGTTCTTGTTAAAAATTCGCATGTTGCGGATTCAGTTCCTGTTCTCATGCTTAAATTAGCTATAATACATGGCTGTGCTTTAAATAATGTAGCTGTATCTCCTGAAACTGCTATTTTACATTGTATTTCAAAGTCAGCATTTTCATATGGTTTTGTATCTTGAACTGTTATACTTTGAATAATAACTTTAGCTCCAATTGCACAATCTCTATCTAATCCGTCTTTAACGCCATCTTCATCATTATCTATTTCATCTCTACAGACAATATTTGGATCACCATAATCATCTTCTCCTTT
>JBBSWY010000032.1:0-1388 GCA_038046045.1 Nanobdellota archaeon | reverse complement strand
TTTTCTACACTTGAATAACGTAAACGAGCACCTTCTTTAACAAATAATTCAACACAACCAGCATGCAATGAAGCAGAGTTATATTGAGGAGCGGAACAGTTATGCACTACAACATCATTAGCAGTATATGTTTCATCTTCATCAACTCCAAAATTATATACTGGTTCTGCGATTACATTTCTAATACTTATATCTCTTATTGGAACATATGCGTAATTTTTATCAATGTAAAACCTTGTGGCTCTTTTTTTATTGTATAACTTATCTTTGATTTTAATATCAACTATTTCACCAAATTTTAACATAGATTCTCCGGTGATACCTAAAGTCCACATTGTCTTTCTATTTTCTTTTTTCCTAGATCTTTGATTTAAGAATGCAAATATATCTAATCTCAATAGAATTTCCTTGCCTTGTCTTGCTAATTTTTCAGAAGTTGTATTTATTCTAAAAGCTTCTTTTAGGCCAGATTTATGTTTTTTATTATAATAATTGCCATCACCATAAAACCAAGATTTAATCAGTTCTTTCTGTTTTTCTAAATTCTCTGTCATCATCCATTGAGGAACCTTTTTGTTGCTATTCCCTTTACCAAACTCTTGTGCAAATAATCTTCCTAATTCAACAGAGCAAACAACAACATTTGTTCCATGATTTTTTTTATGATATGTCCTTATTGTCTTAACATTAAACAATTTTTTTATCAAACTTTCAACTTCTTTTATATATTCTATTTCTTTTTCGTTAAATGAGAAGCTTAAATAGGAATTATTTTTACTAGTACTTCCCTCAGCTAAATAATAGCCTGCTAATTTAAAAAAATCTTTATTTGTCTTAACATTTAATTTTATTTTTTTCTTATTTTTTTCTACTTCAAATTCTCTATTATCTAAAGAACTTACAGCCTTATTTATTGGGATAACTAAATAGTCATTTTTATTCAAATCTTTAGCTTTTAACCATTTAGTATTAAAATTTTTATTTCTCTCATTAGTATACTTCCTTCTTACAGACAAAAATGGGTGTTCTTCAGTTGTTTCTAATTCTAAAGAAGAATCGCCATAGGTTTTTATTTTGTATAATTTTCCAGTATAAGGCCTAACTTGTGTAAAATATACTTTTTTATATCTTCCTTTATGTGTTAAGACTTTATCACCTTCTTTTATGTTCTCTATTGGTTTAAAATCTGGGTTTGTCTGTATCAAAGTCCCTTTTGTGAAACAGCCTTCAACATAATGTAATTCTGCATTTTTATCAACAATAATCAAAGTATGTTCAAATTGTCCAAAACTTTCTGTATTCATTCTAAAATAAGCTTGTAATGGTTGCTCGAGTTTAACATTTTCTGGAATAAAAATAAAAGTTCCGCCACTCCAGACTGCTGCATG